>JAJYZE010000342.1 GCA_021800195.1 Acidobacteriota bacterium | reverse complement strand
CCTTCACGCCCAGCTTCTTGGCCGTCTCCTGGATCTTGGCCTGGAAAAACAGCTCTTCAATGAAGAAATAGATGTGCGTCTGGGCTCCCTCCGGGATTGGAATCGGCCGCGGCATCGAGCGGTCGATGGGCTGCGAATCGCCAGTGTGTCGATGACCGCTGCGGCGCGTCTGTCCCGGCATCTGGATGGTGGACGGCGGGGTATCGCCAAACTCGCCCGCCTCACGATAGCTGTGATCCATGGGGCCCACAAACCCACGCTCGCGCTGCTGGCTACCGCCGTTCTTTCCCTTGCGCTTGAAGCCGCCAATCTGGTTGCCGAAGTTGTCCGGACGATAGCCATTCCCTCCGCCGTAGGCGTTGGGCGAAGCGGCCTCGGCGCGCAAGTCATTGCCCGGATTCTCACCCCTGCCGGCGCTGCTCGTGCGGCGCTCGCGATCCCGGAACTTCTTCTTCCAGCGTTTGCCTGCGGGCTGCTGGCCGGCAGCCGGCAGCTTTCGCGCTCCCTGTGTCCCAGCCGCCGCCAGCGCCAGGCTCTCGCCCTCCATCACCAGCGGAGCCAAAGGCAGAGCTGCGTCACCCTCAGCGCCGGTCACGGCGGGGCCGTCACCGGCGATCTTGTTCTTGCGTTTGCGCCTCCGCCGCCGGCTGCTCTTGCTCTGGCCCATTCCCGGACCTGGCTGGCCTCCGTCGCTGGCGTCTATCGGCTCCTGTGAGCCGCACTCCTGATTGCCGTCGTCTCTGCTGCTGTAATCCTCTGCCGCGTCGTACGACGAGAAAGCTGCTATGTTCTGCTCTGACATGGTGCTTTGAATTCCCCTTGCGACTGAAGGCTTGAGACTCCTTGAACATGCGTCGGTGCCTGGTCCATCGCGACCCAACCGAAACCAGTTCGAAGGCGTGTCAATCGTCCTCTCTCAAGCGTTGACTTGTTGCTCCATCTGTGTCGATCTTCGGCGCCCTTCGGCGCCCATAGCCGATTGCGGTCCGCCCGCCGCACCCGGCAAACGGATCATGGCATCTTATGGACTTTCTCCACTTCGTCTTCCCTGGAAAAACCAGGAAGCCCGTCTTTGATTCTTGGATCCCTGATTCTTGGATCCCTGATTCTTGGATCCCTGATTCTTGGATCCCCGACCCCCTCGGCCGAGATCCTACTGGCGTTCGTCCGCTCCCAATCTATCGCCGTCCACCGCAATCGGGCATGTCCGCGCGCTCAGCAGATCAACCTCTTTCTTTCGTCTTTGCTGCGTTCATACGCTAGCGACTCTACCCTGTGCTCTTCGTCCACCCGGCCGGCTCTTTATGGTTCCCTGCTCTGGTTCCCTGCTCTGGGATGCTAAGAATGGATTGGCGATCACTCACGATTCTGGGCTCGAAGTGGATGGCGTCCCCAAAGATCGTATCCATCCCGCGGAATCTTGCCTGTTCCAAGCTTCCCTCACATCGCCTTCGTGGCGCGATCTCCGCGACAGACTCTGGGTTCGCCCTGAATCATGATGTAGCGGTGACGGGCTACGCTCTTGGCACCCCTTGTTGATCGCTTCGTGGTAGTTCGGTATCTACAGAATCCGCGTTGGAGACCCAAGCTCGTGATCGGTTCCTGCTGAAACCCCCGCTTACTTGCTTTGGAGAGCCCACCGGGCATTGAACCCACCGGACGGCTCAAAGTGCGCAAGTGACCCTTGGCCTGCGGAACACCTTGATTCTACGCCGGAGAGAAGCTAAGCGCAACTCCGTTTTGCACGGATGGTATTCGGATCAAGTTTGTCATTGCATAGACATCGGGCCACCTCCCCTCCCCGGAAGATGGCCCTAGCCCCTAATAGCCAGTCACTGGCCTCCCAAAGAGCCTCCCGAGGACGAAAGTCCCTGAAGAGACCTTGGCTTGACGGTAACCTCCCTCTTCGGGGAGGTTGAATCCCGCAAATCTCCGCCTCAATCCCTTTGCAGATCTCGGGGCGTCATCGATTTAAGCGGCTTTCCCGCTTCAAGCAATAAGGAGATTCGAGCTCTGATCTGGTCTGCAACTTCGCACCCTGGACCACGCACCCACATCCCTACAGCGTGAGAAGCTGCAATCCTGATACCAAACCGGAAACAACGATTTTTGCCCAAAATCCCAAATTTCGGCCGAATCAGGCCACCAAAAATCGGAGTTTGAGTCGTCTCATCTCCGTTTTTCAGAAGAATCTTCGATCTGCCTCCCGGAGGATGCCGCAACCCGATTGGAGATCTGGGAGACCCAACGGCCCTCGGAAGGTTCGCCGCGAAGCGTCACGCCAGAACGCCAGCGGCAATCCACCCAGCCCAGCAGTCTATGTAACCACGGACCGATCGTCGCGATGGCTCTGCTTCCAATTGGCTGAACTCCCGCCCGGCAGAATCTTCGCCTAATCTTCCTGGACACGCCCGGAGACACGCCTGATTTCTTCGGCCAACGAATCGATCCTCTCACCCTCTCTGGCGACCAAACAACCCGAGCAAGGCGAGGAAACGGGCGGCAGCAAGATTTTGAGCCGGCCAGTGGATTCCATAGAATGAGAGGGGCAAGATGACCAAGCCAGTGCGTCCCGACCCATATCCACATCAACGTCCACCTCAGCGCCCCCTCTTTCACTCTCCCTGGGTGATCTTCTGGGTGGCTTTCGCAGTGCGGGTGGCCGTAATCCTGATAGGGCATACCTACCGGATTCGGACTATCGGGGAAAACTTCGACTTTGGTTTTGAGGCGGGCCGGATTGCGCGCTCGCTGGTAACCGGGCACGGCTACGGGAACCCGTTCAATGGAATGTCGGGACCCACCGCCATGGAACCCCCGCTCTATCCGCTTCTCCTGGCCGCCGCCTTCAAGTTGTTCGGCGTCTACACTCACGCTGCGGCGATAGCCGTCATGGTAGCCGACAGCGCGTTCTCCGCGCTGGTGGTTCCCGCCATCTATGAGATCGCGCAGCGCTGCTTTGATGCGCGCGGCATCGCGCGAAGGCGCTCCACCGCAGCGGCGCCGGTGGCGCTGTGGTCTGCCTGGGTGTGGGCCGTCTATCCCCCGGCGCTGCAGTACGCCGTGCATTGGATCTGGGAGATGTCGCTCACAGTCTGTTTGTTTAGCTGGGCTCTGGTGGTCACGCTGCGGCTACGCGGGGTGGGAGAGAGCCAACCGACCGGGACAGGGGAAGGATGTAATGGAACAGTCTCGCGGAACGCTCCTCTGCTGTGGTTTGTGCTGGGGGTGTTGTGGGGACTCGTGGCGCTCTCCAACTCCTCGCTGCTGCTCTGCCTACCCGCCTCCATGGTCTGGGTACTCTGGCCCCGGCTTCGAGCCGGCGGGCTGCGCCGTTCGGCCTTCTGGCAGAGGGCTATTGCCGGAGCCGCGTTGACCACCCTTGCGTTCTGCGCGGTGCTGGCCCCATGGGTGGTCAGAAATGAGCGTGTGATGCACGCCTTCATCCCCGCGCGCAGCAACTTTGGGCTGGAGTTGTACAA
>JAJYZE010000341.1 GCA_021800195.1 Acidobacteriota bacterium | reverse complement strand
GCGGTAGGCTCGAACATCTTCCAAAAAAAGATCTCCGTAGGCGATTCCATAGAGCCCTTGGGAGACCGCCTCCCGGCAGACCTCGGCCATCAGCGACTCGTAGACCTGGTTGGAGCAGGGCCAGGGCAAGGGCACCTTCCATAATGGCAATCCTGCCGCTTCTCCTTGCAGATCCAGGAGTTCCTCGCGGAATCCATGCATGGCCACGCGGCCGAAGTGTTGATTGACCGTGGTCAGCAGACCCACAACCTCGAACTCGGGGTTCTGCCGGAGCAGGTGTAGGGCCCAGGCGCAGTCCTTCCCTCCAGACCAGCTCAGCAGGACGCGGTTCCTCATTGGTTTGGTCTCCACGTCCTCATCTTACAAATCTTACAAGCCGGGGCAGGATCTCTGGCGGTGGAAAGGCTTGTACCTGCCGGGGAAGCGCCGGCTGGTTTCCGAGAACAGTCAGGGTTGACCCAGGTAGGCGCGGTAACGGGTCTCCACCACGCCTGTATTCCTGGCCAGGTTCAGCTTCGCCACATTGTATTGATACAGGGAGTTGACCAGTTGCGCCTGGGCATTGGCGACCGCTGCCTCAGCGTCCACCACCGGAAGGTTATCATCCACTCCCGCCGCAAACCTCTGTTGCTCATCGGACAGCTCCTGCTGGGCCAGCGCGACATTGCTCTGGGCCACTTTGACCAGTTGCCGGGCGGCGTCCACATCCAGCATCGAGGTGCGAATCTGGGCGTCGATGGTCACTCGCAGATCACTCAACTGCTGGCGCAGGGCGGTAAGCTGAGCGCCCACCACATCTTGCTCTCCCCGCTGGGCGGCCTCGCGGAAGAGGGGTATGCGCAAGGAGCCCTCGGCAGTGAAATCTCCATGATACGGTCCCGCCGTCAAGCCGATGACGCCATATTCTCCGTTGAAGGCGAGCGTCGGCAAACGTTGATACTTTACCGCTTTGAGTTCGCGCTGAGCCAGGGCAATCTGCTGCAGCAGGCTCAGATAATCCTTGCGGTGCCTGTAGGCGGTGATCCTGGCCGCCTGCAAATCCATCTCATCGAGTTGAGCAAAGGGCTCGGGATCGGTCAGCTCCAGCTTCTGGCCGGCGGGAAGTCCCAGCAGGCGCGTCAACTGGATCAAATCCTTGTCCAACTGATCTCTGGCGACGGTCACATTCTCTTCGCGCTGTTGAAACTCCACCCGCCCGCGCAGTGCGTCCAGCCTGGTCCCCGTGCCCGCGTGGTACTTCTGTTCGGCCTGATCAAAGAGCGTTCTGGCCGAGCGTTGCTGGGCCTGCGCATTGTTCAGGTTGGCTTGGTCGGAGAGAATCTGCAGATACTGCATTCCGACTTGAAGAACAAGATTGCCACGGTCGGTGAGCCGATTCAGGTCGACGACCCGCACCTCATTGCCCGCGCCACGATAGATCTCATAATCGGGCAGATTGAAGAGCACCTGACTGGCGTTCAACGAACCCTGTAAAACGTCAAACTTGACGATCTCTGAGAAGGTGTAGCCCGGCGGCAGCAGACCGGAGCGCAGAAACACCCCCAAGGTTGAGGGTTCAAAGCCGAAAGCAGCCAGATCAAGCTCCTGCGCGCTCACCTGCCCGTTCACGCTCATATTAGGAATCAGGGCGCTCAGGACGCCGAGCGTATCGCCTCTAACAGCCCGTTCCGTGGCACGGTCATACTTCAAGCGCACATTGCGAGTCAGGCCGATCGAAATGGCATCATCCAGAGAGAGCCGTAAGGCAGCCTGACTCGGACGCTCCACGGTGTATCCGCCCGGTGTGGTGAAGATTCCGGCAGGCGCAAAGACGAACCCTGACCCGGCAGGTCTGGCGAGCGCTTCCTCACGGGCCGCCAGCAAGGCGCTGGGCGCCTGAGGAAGCGCACGAGTCTGCTGCGGAGCCTGTCCGGAGACCGAGAGCGCCGTCAGGCACAGAAGGACTAGCAGCCGCCCACGCAGCCAGCCGCATCCAGCCCGGCGGCATCCGAACTGGCCCCAAGGCACCCATGAAGAAAAGATCATCGTCACGCATCTCTTAGATTGCCACGCCGGGGGTTGAGATGCGAAATCACCAACGCGAAAGCAGTTTCAGTGTAGGTGTACCCAATGCCTCGACTTCTATGGACGTTTTCCCCAATGAAAACGCCACTACACGCCATCTCCGGTGCACCCAGCAACACTGAAAATGCTATAACCGCTAGCCGGCGCCGCTTCCCGGCCTCCCTTCGCCACCGATGTGAGCCGTGAGGGGGCCAAGGTGCGAAAGCTGAGGAGAAGCCGATGCGCATCTCGCCTCGGGCGCGCCGGAACCTGCTGAACTGCGGAGATTTAGCCCGATGCCGGCCAGAATGCGGCCGGGGAGCTACCATCAGGGCCGGGCAGCCAGAGCGTCTAACGTGCGTGCCGCCTGCTCCAGGGTCTCATCGGTGGAAGGTTTCCACTCGGTCTTCACCTCGTCCTCCTGCTGGCCGATGGTCTTGAAGAGCAGGGCGTAGCCGGCGATGTGGACATGGGTCTGGGTAATCTGCCATCGCCCCTCGCCAACGTCTCTGCGCTCCACATCGAACGTGCCTCCTGCGTAGAGCTTGGCGAGAAGACCGAAGCCAATCAGGATGTTGTGCGTCAGGCGGCCGCGCAGCGAACGGATGCGATCGCCGTCTCGCGCGACGATCATCTCCCCGGCCATGGCGCTCATCACCCGCGCCTCCATGTCCGTCCCCGGGGGGTTGTACTGAGGATTGGGCTGGAAGTGGAGGGTCACCTGCCGCGGGGTCTGGCTCACGATGGTCCAGAAAAAGGCATTCGGGAGGATAGAGAGCAACTGGGCAGCCTGGGCTCCGTCATGAGCGCTGTCCCTGCTGGCTTTGGCCCGCGCCGAGGGGCTGGCCACGAAGCTGTCGATCCGCCTCGTCTCAGCCCGGGCCTGTTTGGGGGTCAGGGGCTGGCCATTTTTCCGGATCATGCGCCGCAGCGCACCTTCACGGGTCTCAATGGTACGGTAGGTGGCGTCCAACCCAGGGGTGACATCGTGGTCCAGATAGGTCCAGATGCTGAGGTCCGTGTGACTGGCATGCATCTCGGCCGCCACGGCGGAGCGCACCAGTGCCATCGCCTCCGGCGAGGTTGACTGGGTGCCCGCCACCGGCGGCCAGAAGCCAAGCACCGCCAGCAGAGCCGCCGGCAGCCGCGCAAGCCTTGGCCGGATAACCCTACACATCTGCTTCCACCCGCGGGCGGAGACGGCAGCTCCAGCCAAAGGCCTCCGGTCGGAGGTTCGCCGGCCTGGATCCGGCCGCTGCGATGAAGTCGTGAATCTCATCAGGCACGCGGTTTACTCCGGGATGACCTTAACGAAGATTCCATCCGGCAGGACGGCTTCGCCAAGAAGGTGGACAACTCCATTGCGAGTGAACCCGCGCAGCATCTGGCGGCCCAACGCCGGCGGCCCTGAGATCTGCATGCTGTCAGAAGAACCTCGC
>JAJYZE010000340.1 GCA_021800195.1 Acidobacteriota bacterium | reverse complement strand
GCTCACGTAGCTTGTTGTGGGGCAAGAGTGGGTTTTCAGACAAGCCGGAGGGCCTTTCAAATAGCTCATTTCGAGCCATCTTTCTTTCTGTGCAGCCTGATTCTAGGCGTGTCTTCCCTCGGGAAGGCCCACCGGATGGCCGAGTTCTGCAAGGCGCGGCCAGGAAGACGGCTCCAGCGATGATGATATCGAATCTGGAAGGGCCAACGCCGCTGCCGGCCCGTGTTTATGCGCGGAAGGCTCCTGGGCTCTCGGTCGCCAGACCCAGCTCGGCGAGGGCCTTCTCCGCTACGGAAGCCTTCACAGCGCCCGAACGGGACAAACTGGAGAGGGTTGCGGCGACGATCGATTCCGCGTCCACTTCGAAGTGGCGGCGCAGCCGCTGGCGGTTGTCGGAGCGTCCGAAGCCGTCGGTGCCGAGGGAGATCAGCCTTCCCGAAAGCCAGGGAGAAAGGCCATCGGGCAGCGCCTTCATGTAATCGCTGGCAGCTACGATCGGGCCTTTGGCTTCGGAGAAAGCCTGAACGAGAAAGGGGATCCGCTCCGGTTCAGCCGGGTGGAGGCGATTCCATCGCTCCACCTCCAGGCAGTCGCGGCGCAGCTCGTTGTAGCTGGTGACGCTCCAGACGTCGGTGGCCAGGCCGAAGCGATCGGCCAGGATCTGCTGGGCGCGCAAGGCCTCGTTCAGGATTGGTCCACTGCCCAGCAGATGGGCTCTAGCGGCTCCCTTCGGGGCGGCTTGGAACCGGTAAATGCCGCGCAAAATGCCCTCGCGCACATCGGCTCCTTCGGGCATGGCGGGCATCGGATAGTCTTCGTTGTACATGGTGATGTAGTAGAAGACGTCTTCGTCAAGCTCGTACATCCGGCGTAGGCCGTCCCGAAGGATGACGGCCATCTCATAAACATAGGCCGGATCATAGGTAATGCAGGTGGGGATGGTTGCGGAGAGCACGGGCGAGTGGCCATCCTGGTGCTGCAAACCCTCGCCGAGCATGGTGGTGCGGCCCGCAGTTCCCCCCATCAAAAACCCTTTGCCGTGGGAGTCGGCAAAGGCCCAGATCATGTCCCCGACGCGCTGGAAGCCGAACATGGAGTAGTACATGAAGAAGGGAATGGTGGGCAGGCGATAGTTGGCATAGGCTGTTCCCGCCGCCGTAAAGCTGGCCATGGCGCCGGCCTCGGTGATGCCTTCCTCCAGAATCTGCCCGCCCTTCTCCTCGCGGTAGCTCAGTAGCATGTCGGAGTCATGAGGGATGTACTTCTGCCCTTCGTGGGCGTAAATGCCCACCTGCTTGATGGCCGATTCAAGCCCGAAGGTTCGGGCTTCGTCAGGCACGATGGGGACGATGAGTTTGCCGATCGCCGGGTCTTTGAGCAGGCCACGCAACATGCTGACAAAGCCCATGGTGGTGGAGACGGCCCGGCCGCGCGATCCATCCAGCCACTCCTGGAAGAACTCCAGGCGGGGTACGGTCAGATTGGGGCTTGGCGCTTCGCGGACGGGCAGATAGCCGCCCAGCTCCTGACGCCTGGCCTGCATGTACTCCATGGCTGGATCACTGGATTCGGGCCGGTAGAACATGGCTTCCTTGACCGCGTTCTCGGGCAGGGGAATGTCAAAGGTGTGGACAAACTGCGCCAACGCCTCGTCGCTGAGCTTCTTCTCCGAGTGGGTGGCGTTGCGCGCCTGGGCCGAACCAAGACCATAGCCCTTGACGGTCATGGCCAAGATCACAGTTGGGGAACCGGTGTGCGCCAGTGCTCGCTTGTAGGCGTTGTAGATCTTGGCCGGGTCGTGCCCGCCGCGGTGCAGACGGATGATCTGGTCATCGGTTTTGTCTTTGACCAACTCCAGCAGTTCCGGGTACTTGCCAAAGAAGTGTTCCCGAAGATAAGCGCCGCCTTTGGCCTTATAAGCCTGGAAATCGCCATCCACGCACTCCTCCATGCGCTTGAGCAGAAGTCCCTTGGGGTCGCGGGCGAACAGCTCATCCCATTCCGAGCCCCAGATCACCTTGATCACATTCCAGCCGGCCCCCAGGAAGGTGCTCTCCAACTCGTCGATGATGCGCTGATTGCCGCGCACCGGACCATCCAGCCGCTGCAGATTGCAGTTGACGACAAAGATCAGGTTGTCGAGATGCTCGCGGGAGCCCAGGGAGAGCGCGCCCAGAGTCTCAACCTCATCGGTTTCGCCATCGCCGACAAAGGCCCAGATCTTGCGTTGGGTTTTCTCGATCAGGCCACGATTTTCCAGATAGCGCATGAAGCGCGCCTGATAGACGGCGTTGAGTGGACCGATCCCCATGGAGACGGTGGGGAACTGCCAGAAGTCTTTCATCAACCAGGGATGAGGATAGCTGGAGAGGCCGGGATGCTCGCGTAGCTCATGGCGGTAGTTCTTCAGATGTTCCTCACCCAGCCTGCCCTCCAGAAAGGCGCGCGCATAGATGCCAGGAGAGGCGTGGCCCTGGAAGTAGACAAAGTCGCCGGGCTGGTCGCCCTTGGGGCTCGGATAGCTGGCATGGAAGAAGTGGTTGAAGCCGACTTCCAGTAGCGTGGCCAAGGAGGAATACGTCGAGATGTGCCCGCCAATACCGGCGTCTTTTTTGTTTTGCCGATGCACCATGGCCATGGCGTTCCAGCGGATCAGTGCTTCAATCCTGCGTTCCAGCTTGCGATCGCCGGGGTAGGGAACCTCATCGAACCGGGGGATGGTGTTGCAGAAGGGCGTGGTGATGGTTCCGGTGGCGGGTACGCCAGCCTCGCGCGCCCGTGCCCGCAGTGCGGAAAGCAAAGCGGCCCCCTGTTCCCAGTCATGCGCCACGACCTGGTCAAAGGCCTCAATCCACTCAGCGACCTCGGACGAAAGATCCTGCCTGACCGCTTCTTCCAACTGCATTGCCATTGCTTTTCTCCCTGGACTGACCCGGCGCCGAGGCAAAAGGTCTCCATCTCTACAATAATTTGTCGGAAGGCTCTGTGCCCAGCGGCACACTCCCATTCCGCGCAGCGCCAGATCAATGCAAGATCTGTCATCGTCGCGGAGAGGGCGTTTCCGTGTGGATGGTTCTCCACTCCGGGTTTGCCATGGCGGCAGCTTTCAGCCGCCGCGGCGTCACGCTCCGTCAGCAGGAAGAGGACTCCATCTCGCCGAATGCATTGCGGCGGTCACTCAAATGGTATTTTGCGCATGGAAATCCTGACGCGCCGGCTGCCTCACCGTCATTTCTGGATACCGGCGCTGAAGGGTCGGGTCAGGTAGAGTAATCGGCGTTGATACTGACGTACTCATGAGTTAGGTCGCAGGTGATAAAGCGGCTCTCCCCCGCTCCGTCTCCAATCCGGATGGCGATAGTGAACTCGCGCTGGCTCATTGCCGCATGCGTTGCGGCCTCATCAAAGGCGACCGAGCGTTGCCCGCCCTCAAAGACCGGCAGGCCGCCAATAGAGATCAGCACCTGGGCGGGATCGAAGGCCA
>JAJYZE010000339.1 GCA_021800195.1 Acidobacteriota bacterium | reverse complement strand
GGCTCTGGGGCCGGTCGACGCCATGCTGCAGATTCCCGCCTTTCTATGCCGGCAGACGGACCTGCTCATCGCCGCCGCCCAGACCTCCCGGCCCATCAATGTAAAAAAGGGGCAGTTTGTGGCGCCCTGGGACATGCGCCACGCCGTGGAGAAGCTACGCGACTCCGGTAACCAGCGCGTCTCGCTGACCGAGCGGGGAACCAGCTTTGGCTACAACAACCTGGTGGTGGACATGCGTTCCCTCCCCATCATGCGCCAGTTCGCCCCGGTTATCTTTGATGCCACCCACTCCGTGCAGACGCCCAGCGGCGGTCAAGGCGTCTCCGGCGGCCAACCGGAGTTCATCCCCGTGCTGGCGCGCTCCGCTGTAGCAGCCGGCGTGGACGGCGTCTTCCTGGAGGTCCACGAAAACCCCGCCGAAGCTAAATCCGACGGAGCCAATGCCTTGCACCTGAAGCTTCTGCGGCCCACCCTGGAAAGGCTCTTGGCCCTTTACGCGGCAGCTCGCGAGTAGACACGCGACCCGCCCCGGTCGCGGAAGAGCCGCGCAGCGCACCTCCTGCGGCTCTTCCGAATTGATGGATTCCCGCAGCGGGCTTGCTGTGGCGTTCTCATTCCCAGCCGGCACGCCATCCGGCTGAAGACCTCGGCGCTGGATAAAACACCCCTCGAGACGGGAATACTGGGCGACACCGGCATGAAGGAATATTTAACGAGTCTCTACCTGGATGATGCGAACCATGGGAAGCTGCTGGTTCCAGTTCTCGCTGATGTCCTCAAAGATCAGCCGGAAATCGCCCTCTGCGCCCGGCCCCAGCGGAGAGGCGCTCAAAGGGTGGCTGTCCACATACGGCTGCTGCATGTAGATCAGGCTTAAAGGCGTGGTCTCGATCTGTGGAGGCATGGCAACATCATTGGCGAAGACCACCTGCACGGTCACCCCGGTCACCGTGCGATCGCCGTGATTGGCAATATGGCCCTCCAGGTAGATCTGCCTGCCGCCGGACATGCTGCTGGAGTCGCTCATCCGCAAACCCGTGAGCGGCAGGTGGACCGCGTAAGCAGCCTCGGGAAGCAGCGTTTTGGGTGCAGGCGAGGGCTGGCTCCTCCGGCCCATCAGCACGAAGAAGATGGCCAAAAGCGTCACCGCCACCGCAGCGACGGCAACCGCGGTCGCAGGGAAGCTGCGCTTCGGCAGCGGGTCTGAGAACAGAGGCGCCTCAGAGGGTGGTTTCGCCTTAGGATCTTTCGGCTCCATGATTGCCGATTCTATACTGTGGCAGCCCGCGCTCGCGTCCCCTTCATCTCTCTGCATTCCAGACCGCATGCACGCAAGCTCCGCAGGCCGTCCCGCAAGGGGAACGCCTGCTTTGCCCTGACTCGCTACCTCAGGGCGTCTTGCGTCCGAAATGGGATCCAGCGCCTCGCGCAGGAAGGCCAGGCCCCGCACTCTACACTCTGCCGTTTGCGTTCAGCCTGGACTCCAGAAGCTCGCGGCCAACTGCATCCAGCACGCCATTGAGGAAGTGGAGGCTCTCGGGGGCCGCATAGCGGCGCGCAATCTCCAACGTCTCATTGATGATCACCGCGGCCGGCGTCGTCGGATATCCCAGCATCTCCGCCACAGCACTTCGCAACAGATTCCGATCCACTACGGGCATGCGCTCCACACGCCAGTTCTGGGCATGCTTTTGAATCATCTCGTCGACATCTTCCTTGCGCTGAGTGGCCAAGCGATGCAAATCGTCGGCAAACCCTCGGGTCTCCTCATCCACGTCTTCGCGAGAGGCCCAGAACAGCCGCTCCACCTCCTCCGGCTTCTGCTTGCCCAGGTCGCCCTGGAAGAGCATCTGCATAGCCAACTCACGTGACTTGCGGCGGGTACCCATCAGGAGCCGGCCTGGGCCGCAGATGCGGAGGAAACGTGCCCCTCGGATTGCAATTTTGCATGCAGCGAGGCCATCTCGATGGCTGCAATGCCAGCCTCAAAGCCCTTGTTGCCGGACTTTACCCCCGCGCGGTCCAAAGCCTGTTCCAAGGTCTCGCAGGTAAGCACGCCGAAGGCGTGAGGAATGCCCGTCTCCTGCTGCGACTGGCCAATGCCGCGGGCAACTTCGTTATAGATGGCCTCATAGTGAGCCGTCTCTCCACGCAGCAGCACTCCCAGCGCGACGACCGCGGCAAAGCGGCCTGTCTCGGCCAGGGCGCGGGCTGCCGAGGGAATCTCCCAGGCGCCGGGAACACGGACGATCTCGATATCCTCTCGCGCACAGCCACTGCGCAAGAAGGCGTCCAGCGCCCCTTGGAGAAGCCGGTCGGTAATCACTGCATTCCAGCGCGCGACTATAATGGCGAATCGCCTGCCCGCCGCTGACAGATCGCCTTCCACCGCCACGGGGCGACTGTGCCAAGGGTTCTCAGACTGCCAGAAGCCAACCCGAAGACCGGGATAAAGTTCCACCGTGAAGAGCCTGGCATTCCAGTCCGTCAGCGCCGGTTCTGAAATCTCGCCGCCATACCCTTGGCTTCGCCGGCGTTCAGTCAGCCACGCCTTGACCATGGCATGGATCTGGTCGAGAGCCGTCACCTCGATCAGCAGAAGAGGCTCGGCC
Organism: Acidobacteriota bacterium; assembly: GCA_021800195.1. GTDB lineage: Bacteria > Acidobacteriota > Terriglobia > Terriglobales > Acidobacteriaceae > Granulicella. The sequence continues at coordinate 916 of JAJYZE010000339.1, read as the reverse complement.
GGCCGCCGGCCGTAGACCAGTTCCAGGTTTCCCAGCGGAGCCAGAAAGGGCGCGCCCCTGGCCACACCGGAGCCAAGGGCTTGCGCTCCGGTGTCATAGCTCCAGCCCCTCCCCCGCTCGAAACCCAAAGCTTCCAACAGCTCCGCAAGTTGGTCGAACTCAGCCTCTGAGGCTACCTGCGCCACCGCTGTAAGGCCTTTGATCATAGATTGATTGTACCGTCTGCACGGGACAAAACCCTCCTGGCAGCGCCGCTCGCGCCTCGTCTTACTGGACCTTTCCGCTGCTCAGGTCATAGACCACAACGCCAAGGTCATTGAGCTTGCTGATGGCGAGTTCCATGTTGCGGCGCACGGCGGGCTCTGCGCCGGCCGGGGTGTTGTGGGCCTCTTCCACCGCCACCACCCGGCCGTAGGGCCAGCAGGAGCGTGGAATCGAGCTCATCGCCTCGCCCAGAGAAGAGATGCGGATGGCAGCCTCCTGGCGGCGGGCGTTGATCGGGCGAAACATGCCGCCGGCGCCGATCGAGGTGGTGTTGGCATCGCTCAGCAGAACATGCAGTTCGAGCATGCTGGGCTCGATGGTCAGAACCGGATTCTGCCAACTATCAAAGCTATGCACCGTCATGAAGGTGCTTTTGGCGGGAGGCGGTATCTGCTCAATCTCCTCGCGTTCAATCTGCAGTTGGGCCTGAGCCTGCTGAGCATTCTGAACCGTGGCCGGCCGGCAGCCGCAGAGGACCAACATCAGCTCCCCCAGCAACGCGGGGAGAAGACAAGCCTTCGGCGGCTGGCAGAGTCTCATCAGTTGAGAATACCAAGCGGATGCAGCCGGCGCCATGCCGCTGTGGCACGAGTTGTCCCACCGGCACACATCAGAAACCATCCGCCGCATCCATGAATCAGCCACCAGCCAC
>JAJYZE010000338.1 GCA_021800195.1 Acidobacteriota bacterium | reverse complement strand
CCCCCATCGTCTTTCACAAGCAATCCTTCAGCCTGCGGGTGGACATGTTGAACCTGGCTAACAAGGAGTACAACCAGTTCGCCTACATCTCCAGTGGTGGCTACTTCGCCTCGCTTACCCCACAGGGTAGCACCGCTCCCAGTGGCTACATAAACGCCTACCCGGGCGCGCCACGCTCCATCTACGGCACGCTCACCTATCAGTTCTGACTCCATCCCTTGCCCGTTGCTCGTTACCCAATCGTCGGCTGTTGCTATTTGTACCGGCGAAGCCTTCGAGCCACTCGCGGAGCGTCCTCACCGAAGGACGCTCCGCGCTCCACCCTCCGGCCTGCGTCCTGCTGCGCCGACAGCAATTTCGTGCTCTGACTCGGCCCTCCCTTCGATGTGTTCAACCGGAAGCAGCGGTGGGAAGCACATTCAGAACGAATGCATTTTCCGGGAACTGCCTTAAGCAGTGGGGCTGCGGGCCGAATCGCTTTGGCCCTGACAGCAACAGAAGGATTCGGCCCGCAGCGGTGGGGGATTGTGAAACTGCTGGAAGCGCAGACAACCTCTACGCGTTATAGGTCGAAGAAGAGACGCGGCCTCCGTGCCCAGTCCAATTGGTGTGGAAGAACTCGCCGCGAGGCTTGTCGACCCGCTCATAAGTGTGCGCTCCAAAGAAATCGCGTTGCGCCTGAAGCAGGTTGGCGGGTAGCCGCGCAGTACGGAAGCCATCGTAGAAGCTGAGCCCCGCCGAAAGAGCCGGCGTCGGAACGCCCAGTTCAATGGCCTGAATGATCGCTTTGCGCCAGTCTGCCTGATACTTGTTCAGGGCGCTGGAGAAGAACTCATCCAAAAGCAGGTTCGTCAGCTCTGGATTCTTATCATAGGCGGCCTTAATATTGCCCAGGAACACGCTGCGGATGATGCAGCCGCCGCGCCACATCAGCGCGATGCCACCCATATTCAGCTTCCACCCGAACTCCTTCTCCGCTGCGCGCAGCAGCATGTAGCCCTGAGCGTAGCTGACCATCTTGGCACAGTAGAGCGCCCGGCGCACGGTTTCAATAAAGGCGGAGCGCTCCGCGGTGGTCTTTTGCGGCCTGGGGCCTTGCAGTACCTTGGAGGCCTGCACGCGATCATCCTTAAGCGCCGAGAGGCAGCGCGCAAACACGCTCTCGCCGATCAAGGTCACCGGCATGGCCAGATCCAGCGCCGAGATGGCGGTCCACTTACCGGTGCCCTTCTGTCCGGCCGTGTCCAGAATCTTTTCGAGCAGCGGAGATCCATCTTCGTCTTTCTTGGCGAAGATTGTCTTGGAGATCTCAATCAGGTAGCTATCCAACTCGCCCTTGTTCCACTCTCCAAAGACCTGGGCAAGCTCGTCGCCGCTGAGCCCCAGGCCATCCCGAAGCAACTGATAGACCTCGCCGATCAACTGAATATCCCCGTATTCGATGCCGTTATGCACCATCTTGACGTAGTGGCCGGCTCCTTCTTGGCCCACCCAGTCGCAGCACGGCGATCCGTCTTCCACCTTGGCCGCGATCGCCTGGAAGATCGGCTTGACGTGCGGCCAGGCTGCCGGATCTCCCCCAGGCATGATCGAAGGGCCAAAGCGCGCCCCGTCTTCCCCGCCCGAGACGCCAGTACCGATGAACAGAATGCCCTTGGCCGCAAGTTCCCTGGTCCTGCGATTGGAGTCCGTAAACAGAGAGTTGCCGCCATCGATGATGATGTCTCCCTCTTCCAGGTAGGGAAGAATCTGTTCGATGTTCTGGTCCACAACGCTGCCGGCCTTGACCATGATCATCACCCGGCGCGGCCGCTTCAAAAGGCTGCAAAGCTCTTCGATCGAATGGGCACCCTCAATCTGCGTTCCCTTTGCTTCCTGATTGAGAAAGTCATCGACCTTGCTGACAGTGCGATTAAAGACCGCCACCTTGAATCCATGGTCGTTCATGTTCAGAACAAGGTTCTGACCCATGACAGCCAGCCCAATCAACCCAATATCACAGCTTCCCTTCGACATGAATCTTCTCCATTTTCGTAATGCGGCAACTCGTCGCCTTTTGGTTCGGCATCACGGCACGATGCCATGATCCGGCTCTTGATTAGATGTACAAAGTCCCGCTGATGGAAGACAGCTCACCCCGACTGGCCGGCGGTGGTTTTCCTCTCCGTCGGAACGCGCACGGCAAAAGGGCAAGTTCAGAGGCTCCGACCCATTCTTATCATAGATATTCCCCTTGACTCCGGTGACGAGACGCACTGCGCTGCGGAGCAACTCAGGATCTTTTCCGAGGGTATCCCTCCTCCTGGGCTCCACAGGCAATTGGATCCGGCATCGCAAAAAGGAAAAGGGCCAGATATTACAATCTTGGCAGGAGTTTCAAGCAGCCGAGCTCATCCCCCCAATGGCGGCGGCAGCGCCGGAGAGAGCATACCATGGCATCCGTCCTCCGGACCGTCTTCAACGACCAACCCGGCAACATCCGCAGCAAGGTGGCGGCCACCTATGTTCTGTTGGCCATCTTGAACCTGGGCGCATGGATCTGGGCGGGCGTCGCCTTCCATCGTTTTCCGGTGCTGCTCGGGACGGCGTTTCTGGCTTACAGCTTTGGACTGCGTCACGCCGTCGATGCCGATCACATCGCCGCCATCGACAACGTCACACGCAAGCTGATGCAGGAGGGCAAACGTCCCGTCGCCGTAGGCTTCATGTTTTCGCTCGGCCACTCCACCATCGTCGTGCTCGGCTCGCTGGCCATCGCCGCAACCGCTCTGGCGTTCCAACACCATATCAAGAGTCTCCAACAAGTGGGCGGATTGGTGGGAACGCTGGTCTCAACGCTGTTTCTGTTCGCCATCGCAGCCATCAACCTTGTCGTCCTGCGCTCCATCTACCGCACCTTCCGGTCGGTTCGGCGCGGCGAGCCTTACGTCGATGAGGACTTCGATCTGCTGCTGGGCAGCCGCGGTCTGCTGGCTCGTCTCTTCCGGCCACTGTTTCGCATCATCCGCCGTAGCTGGCACATGTATCCGCTCGGCATCCTCTTTGGCCTGGGTTTTGACACAGCCACGGAGATCGGCCTGCTGGGCATCGCCGCTGCGGAGGCCGCCAAGGGGCTCTCGCTGTGGTCCGTCCTTGTCTTCCCCGCGCTGTTTGCCGCCGGCATGTCGCTGATTGACACCACGGACAACATCCTGATGCTGGGGGCTTACGGCTGGGCCTTTGTGAAGCCCATCCGCAAGCTCTACTACAACCTCACCATCACCTCCGTCTCGGTGGTGGTAGCCCTGGCCGTGGGAGGGGTGGAGGCTCTGGGGCTCATCGGAGACCAGTTTCACCTGGACGGGCCGTTCTGGCGGCTGGTGGAGAGCCTGAACAACAATTTTGGGCTTCTGGGCTACGCCATCATCGCTCTCTTTGCGTTGAGCTGGATCCTCTCCATCGCGATCTACCGCTGGCGGGGCATGGACCAGATGGAGCCGGCCTCAACCCTGCTCACCGTCGCCTCCAAGCCCGAGTAGCGCAGGAACCAGCACCTTGGC
>JAJYZE010000337.1 GCA_021800195.1 Acidobacteriota bacterium | reverse complement strand
AGCACGTCACGACGTCGGAGTACAGCATCAGGCCAGGGTCGCTCCCGCTTGGCTGGGGGAAGTTGCAAACCAGAGATGCCTCGGGAAGCTGCCGGCCAAGCACGCCGCTCACCAGCGAGCACTCACTAAACCATTTGCTCTTGCCTTCACGCGGGTGCATGTCCAGATAGATCCGTCCAATCGTCTGGCCAAAGACGGCCGAGTCCGGCGCCTGGTCGACGACATCGAAGGCCTTCACTCCTGGCGCCCAGACGACAGCATCCTCCACCGGCACAAACTTCATCGCAAAGAGCCTGCCTGCCGTAGCCAGAATTCCGGCCTCTACCTGGGCATAGGGAAAATAAGGACGAACCGACTGGGAGTCGAAGTCCAGGTGCGAGCGGCGGAACTGCTCCTCCCAGAAGCGAGCGTCGCTCAGCGTAAGCGGGAGAGCTCCTGGATCGCGCTCACGAACAAACTCCTCGAGCTCTGCGAACTCGCGCTGCGCGGTCTCTCGCGCGGCCGACTCCACCTGGTTGAGAAAGCTGCGCAGATGCGCCGCCGAGCCCATCATCTGGTCCACCGTCGCCAGGTCGGCCCAACTACGGAAGCCTAGCAGCGTGGCCATCTCCTCGCGCGCCGCCAGCAGGTCCAGCAGCACTTGCTGATTGGCCGGGTAACCACGATCGTTATAGGCCTGATACATGCGCCGGCGCAACTGCGGGCTGATGGCGTAGCTCATCACCGGCGTCATCTCCGGCGGATCCGTGGTGAGCGTCACCGGACCAGCCGCCACCAGATGCTGCGCCAGTGAATCGCGCGACTCATCGGACGGACTGGAGGCGGACCCCTGAGCGCGGTGAACGCCATGGCGCGCCAGGTAATCCTCAGGCAGTCCCAGCAGCTCATTTGGATCCTCGACCGTGACCCTGCGAACATCGTCCTGCACCGTACGGCTGAAGGACATGCCGAGGGCGGTCATACGGTCGGCCAGAGAACGGATGCGCTGGCGCGTCGCCTCGTCCTTATCCACGCCAGAGAGCCGGTAGCTGAGCAGCGTGCGATCCAGATAGTAGAGCGTGGCCGGGTCGGCAGTCGATGGACCCTCCACCAGCGCGTCGTGCAACGCCGCCAGCGCCTGGTAGACCTCACGATTCAAGCTCAGGGCGACGCTCTCCGCGCCGATCACTTGGGAGAGACCCTGCGCCGCATCTCGGACTTCCGCGAGCGGATGGACCATGAACATCACCCCGCTCTGGCTGCCCGCAATACCCAGATGCCAGCGAGCGCGATCATAGGGAACCAACGTGTTCTCCACACTGGGCGGCTCCGTGACGGCCAGCAGCCCGGCGATCTCCGAGCGCGCAGCGGCAAGGTGAGCTTCCACCCAGGCCTCAGCCTCTGCCGCGCCTGTCAAACCGACCCAGATGTGGAGGGAATCTGCGATGGTGGGGGCTGTGATCCTGGGCTGTTGGTCAGCGACCTGCATGATGAAGTTCTCCTGAAGACACAAAACTGAGGAAGACAAAAGCCACGGCCCCGAAGGCCGGGCCCACTCTCCAATGTACGTGAACCGGGTCTGGGCGCGGCTGCCACCCCCCGGACTCGCAGCGATCCCTGACAGCCCCTGTCTGGCGATCACCTTCACCAGCCTGCGTCAGGAAACGGCCCTACCTAGGATGATCAGAACCTGCCGCCGGAGCGGATCCGAATCGCTTTGGCGCTCATCCGCCGGATTCTCATACAATGGGGTCACGATGCGCTACCTGATCGCAGTGCTTGCCTTGGCCGGCATCTTTGACTCCTACCTTGCTCTCAGAATCCACTTTCAGGATCCCGCGCAGGCTCCGCCCTGTTCCGTCACGGCAAAGTTTGACTGCGGCGAGGTGAACCACGGCCGCTATGCCGTCCTTCCACCCCTCAGCTTCGAGGAGGCCCCTAACGCGAGCATTCATATACCCGTGGCGGCGATTGGGATTGCCGGTTATACGCTGATTGCGCTGCTGGCGTTGAGCCAAAGGTACTGGCTGACCTTGCAGGCCGCCGAGATTGGATTCTTCTTTGCCGCATTTCTTTCCTATCTGGAGGCCTATGTCATCGAAAAATGGTGCATCTATTGCCTGTGCTCCATGGGCATCATTACAGCCATCCTTTTGCTAACCATTGCCAAGCTGGCCGCCGACGGCCTGCGGAGGCGAAGATCGGGTTCGCCGGCGGACGGCCTGGTTTCCGCGAAGTGATCGAACCGGCGGGTCGCGCAGCAGCAGCCGTGGTTGCATCCGCCCAGTAATTGCTTCCCGTCTTCTTGGCTCGCTATGCCTCACCCGCAAGAGCGCTCGTCACCACGATCCATGGCTCGTCTTCCCAGCCATCTGCGCAATCTGATCGCTGCCCATCGGCGTGCTTCCATGCTGATCCTGCTCGCTTGTCTGACGGCGCTGCTGGTCACCGATATGGCCGTCACATGGCCGTATGTGCTGGCCCGCCTGCAGGCGCTTGCCGTGCTGGACCGGGTGGCCGGCAAGCCGGTTCCCAGCGCGCTGGCGTGGATCGTCTCCTATCCGGTGCAGCGCACCGATCTGATGCTTCCGCTGCCCAGCGGGGTGATACGGGCCCGGCTCTATACGCCCGTGAATCGTCCCCACGCCCCCGGAGTGGTCATCGTGCATGGCGTCCACTTCAAGGGGATTGACGAACCACGCATCATCGCCTTCGCCGCGGCCATGGCCTCCTGCGGGCTACAGGTACTCACCCCGGAGCTGCCGGATATCAAGGACTACCACGTCGGCGCCAACTCCATCGCCAGCATTGGAGACTCTGCGGTCTGGCTGGATCACGCCGCTGGAGGCCGGCCCGCGGGCATCATCGGCCTCAGCTTTTCAGGCAGCCTCGCCCTGCTAGCCGCCGCCCAACCGAAGTATCGGCCTGCCATCCGGTTTGTCGCCGCAATCGGCTCTGAAGACGAGATGTCGCGTGTGGCCAGCTACTACCTGACCGGCAGAGAACCACGTCCCGATGGCACGGTGGAGATCCTGCCTCCGCATGAATATGGGGCCCTGGTCCTGGAGTATGAGAACCTCCAGGACTTTGTTCCCGCATCTGACCTGGCGGCAGTGCGGCTGGTGCTGCGCGAGCATCTGTACGAAGATCGTCCGGCCGAGCGCGCGGCCATGGCCAGACTTACCCCTCGGCAGGCCGCCGAAGCCAGGCAGTTGATGGACACATCCTCGCCGGCAACGCGGCGAATGATTGCCGCCAGTAACGCGCTGCATCTGGCGGCGATGGCCGCCGTCAGTCCTGCGGGACACATGCGGTCCCTCGCTACTCCGGTCTATCTACTCAGCGGCCAGGCGGACAACATCATTCCAGCGGCGGAGACGCAGTGGCTGGTCCGCGAGATTCCGCGCGCTGAGCTCAAGATGGCGCTGATCTCCCCGGTCATTTCGCACATTGACATGAATGATCGGCAGCCAAGGTTTCGGGACCAGTCGCGCCTGGTGCGCTTCTTCGCGCTCCTCATGCGAGCTGCAGAGCACTGACGCTCGTGAAGAAGAAACCTCATGCGA
>JAJYZE010000336.1 GCA_021800195.1 Acidobacteriota bacterium | reverse complement strand
GCCCGTGCCGCCCGGGCGCACCCCAAACCCAGCAACAGGGAGAAAGCAACTGCAACGCTTCTGCAAAATCTCATATCCCCTTAGTCTAAAGCAGTTCTCCTTCCCTCAGAACTCGGCAAATAACAGAAGCACTTAGAAACTGCCCGCAAAGATCGACTTTACCTTCTGAACCCACCCCAGGTCCTCGCTGTCCTTGTTGATTTGGGTCCGATGGGTGTAGAGCAGCATGCCAATCGCGGCGGAAAACTCCGGCCGCGCCAGCTCCGCGGGCATCCGGCTGAGCGGCACTGGGTAGCCGATCCGCGCCGGCACGCGGAGCAGGCTCTCCGCATGGTCCAGCATGCCCGCCAGAAGCGCTCCGCCGCCGGTAAAGACACATCCCGCCCCCATGGCGTCCAGCACGCCGCCGGAGCGCAGGTTGTCCCGCAGCATGGTCAGCATCTCGCGCGCCCGAGGCTCCAGAATCTCCGCCAGAAACCTCTGCCGCACCAACCGCGCGGACTGCCCGCCGGAGGCCAGGTCGCCCCCCACCTCAATCTCATTGAGTTGAGGAACGGCGGTCACCACGCAGTTCCCGTACAACTGCTTCAACCGCTCGGCCTCCTCTACACCCACGTGCAGCCCAACCGCCAGATCATTGGTGAAGTGGTCGCCGCCGATGGGCAGCACCGCAGTGTGCGCCACGCTGCCCTCAAAGAACACCACCAGCTCGGTGGAACTCGATCCAATGTCCGCCACGCAGACGCCCAGCTCACGCTCATCCGCGGAGAGCACCGCTTCGGCCGCCGCGATACCCTCAAAGACCGTATCCACCACCTCCAGCTTGGCTCGGTTGGCGCAGGTCACCACGCTCTGCGCCGCGCTGCCGGAGCAGGTGGAGAGGTGCAGGCAAACCTCCAAACGGTTGCCGACCATTCCCACCGGGTCGTGGATCCCGCCTTGATCGTCCAGGATGAACTGCTGGGGAAGCAGATGCAGCACCTCGCGATCCGGCGCCAGTCCGATGCTGCGCGCCCGGTCGATCGCCGAACGCACGTCCTCGCGCGAGATCTCCTTCATACGGCTGCCCATGCTGATTCCGCCCTGCGAGTTCACCCCGCGCACATGCGGTCCGCCGATGCCCACCACCGTATTTTCAATTGGAGCCTTAGCGCCCTTCTCAGCCCGCAGCGCCGCCGCATCAATCGCCTGGACGGCGAGTCCAAGGTCTGAGATCACTCCCCGCCGCATGCCGCGGGAGGCCTCCACGCCATGGCTGCGATACCGCAGGACGCCATCCACCAGCTCTGCGACCAGAACGCAGCTCTTCGAGCTTCCTACGTCCAGTACGGTAATCAGATTGTCCGTCTTCGAGTTCATGGAGTCACTCCGTAGCTGCCGCCTCCGGAAGCGCCTGCGGCTCTGCTCCTGACAGGGGTTCCAGAGGCACCCCCAACCGCGCTGCGCCGGCTCGCTTTCTCACTCTTCGCCCTAGCCCCTTCGTTCGTCCGGCTGAGCGAAGCGCGATGGGCTCGGGATAACTCGGCAAAGACGCGCTCATTGGCGGCGTCAACTCCGGAGCCCGCAGCTCTCTTCTTGCCGCGTGCCTTGGCCGCCGGTCTCTGCGGAGAGGAAGGTATGGCCGGTCTCACCCTCCGCGCCAGGGGCAAAGCTGCCCGGCCAGCCACTGCCGGCCCCACACCCGCCGCAGCCTCCTGCGCCACGCCGCCTGCGGCCGCTTCCCCGCTCCCTTGCATTCCCAACACAATCTGTCCCTGATAACGCATATCCACGGAGGCCAGCTTTGGATAAGCTTGTCTCCACTCCGGCAGGTGCTGCTCAAACTCCTGGTACCGTTTGAGAAACTGCTCCTGCCCGAAGTGCACCAGAACATCAGACCCACCCGAAGTGATCAGAGCCCGCAGATCCTCTGCATCCGAGATATCCACCTCGCTTACGGAATCCGTCAGATGCTGTCCGGCGCCGTCCAGCGCCCTCATAAACTGAAGATACATCTGAATCTTTGCCGCCCGGTCCGCGGCAGGCTCCTGCGGCGTGACTCCTGTGAGCACGGGAAAGGAGTAGCGTGGATCCCCAGCCGCCTCCGGCGGCATGTCCAGCAGAACGCCGCTGGAGTCCACCAATCCGATCTCGGTTCCCTGGCGCACAAACGCCACCGGGACCCGTTCGACGATCTTGACTCGCAGGACGTCGGGGAGAAGACGCATCACAGTCGCATGGGCCACCCACGGCAACTGTTCCAGCGTGGTTCGCCGCTCGGTCAAGGGCACGCGAAAGATGCTCCGCTCCAGATCCGGGGCAAAGATACTCAAAACCTGGTCCCGCGAAAGGTGTTCGGCGCCCACAATCTGGACATCGTCCGAGGTCGCCAGCACAAACCGCGGGTCGCGCATCAGGTAAGCGCGCGCAGCCAGCCAGGCCATCAAGAAGGCGGCCAACAGAACAAAGGCCAGCGAGGCAAAGACAATCCGGCCTCCGGTGCTGCGCGGCAAGCCGCGCAGCCGCACCCTCAGGCTTCCCCGTCGGGGAACATACTGCTCTTCCTCGGCGGCTCCATGGGCGGATGCCGTGGACCCCGTCCCGCACGTATCATCGCTTTCAACCCCGAGACCGCGCTGATAAGCGCCGGCGGGAGCGGGAGCGTTCCGGCTGGATGAGGGGGAGCGCTCTTCCGATGGTCTCGCCGAGATATTTCTATTCCTCCACTCCAGGCTTGGCCCTTCAGGTTCCTGACCCGCGGACGCCGGGGCAAGACTCTCCGCGGGCGCCATCAGCACCCCGGAGAGCAGCCCGGAGTCATACTCAGACCCGCGCTTGGAACCTGTCTTCCTCATCTCCGCCTGGCCCTGAGCAAGGCCGCGGAAAATCGCCTTACTCTCCACTATAACGGGACGAAGCCACCCGGCTGCGGCCGTCCACACCGGGGTATCGCCTCAGGAACGCTCCCCTGGTGAATACGTTCTTGCTGCTTGAAACTCAGAGCAACCTGCCTTACCGGTTCCGCGGTCTGTCCGCATCCCGGGTCTTTACCAGATTGTCGAAGTCCAGGGATATCTGCACCAACTCCCCAGGCCTTTGCGCCTTCGGCTGCTCGCGCTGAAGCCAGGCGGGCAGGTCCACGCGCCACAACCGGGCCACGGCGCTGCCGACCCACATCGACCCCCGTAGTACATGCTTGGCCTTGAAGGGGCCTGCCAGGCGCATCTCGCTGATCCAGTGGGCAGCCGCGCTGGCCGAGCAGCCGCATTGGGTGCAGTCGGGATCGCCGCCAAAGACGCAGGGCTCAATGCGCGTGGAAAGATCGGCGGAGTAGTTTTTGGAGAGACGCGAAAAAGTGCATTGCCGCGGGGAGGCAGGCGGGTGCCGCAGGGCCTGCGCGAAGCCTTCCCCGGTGAGCAGTTTGGGATAAAGTGTGCGGAGGCGAGGCAGTTCACTGGTGACCCGCCGGCGCTGCTCGGCGGTCAACCGCTCCTGGCTATGCTCATCGCGCTGGGGCGAGTAAAGGCTGACCCAGATGTGGCTCACCTCCGGACGCTCGCTCCAGAAGCG
>JAJYZE010000335.1 GCA_021800195.1 Acidobacteriota bacterium | reverse complement strand
TTCGACAGCCACATGGACAAGGTCATCAACTTCCGGCTCAGGCTCTACTGAGCCTCTCGCGCCGGGAGGATGGAGGGTCCGGCAGCCGCCCAGCGCATCGCAGTTGTTGGCCGGCGCAGTGAAAACCTGCCAGATTCCGGGCGCGGGAAGACGGCTCTACTGCAGCAGGGTTCCGTCGCCCTCGCCGTTGCACGCCTTGGGATCTTCAGGGGGAATTACCGTGGCGCTGGCCACCTTGTCGTCCGGATCCAGGTGCAGCAGACGTACCCCGGAGGTGCTGCGGCCAGCCGAACGCACGCTCTTGGTGTCAATGCGGATGATCTTGCCAAACTGGCTGATCACCATCATCTCCGTAGTGTCATCCACCAGATTGATGCTGGTCACCTTGCCGATTTTGGCCGTGGTCTTCATATTGATCACGCCCTTGCCGCCGCGCGACTGCAGGCGGTAAGCGTCCACATCGGTGCGCTTGCCGTAGCCGTTTTCGCTCACCGTCAGGATCAGGCAGGGGCAAAGCCCGAGCTTTTCATCCAGCCGGGCCAGCTTCTCCTGTACCTCCGGAGAGACCGCCGGCGCGGCCACAGTATCGTCGGCCTCAGCCAGCGTCAGGGGCTGCGAGGCGGCCGAATCCGAGGCTTCATCCAGCACGCGCTCCACCTGGGAGGTCAGGCCGGCCTCAGCGGCTCTGGCCATGCGCTGCTGGTTGCGCGCCTCGTTGGAAGGCGTCACCGCCGCTCCAATCACGTAGTCGCCCTTCTTCAGGTTGATGCCCCGGTTGCCGAAGGCCGGCCGGCCCATCGGCCGCAGATCCTGTTCATTGAAGCGGATGGCCATGCCCTCGTGAGTGGCCAGGAAGATCACCTGCCGGCCGTCGGTGATCTTGGCCGTGATCAGTTCGTCGTCCTTGTCGATGCCAATGGCGATGATACCGCGGGCCATCACGTTGGAAAAGTCACGCAGCGCGGTCTTCTTCACCGTGCCCTTGCGGGTGGCGAAGAGAACGTACTTGCCCTCTTCATCCAGGTTGCGCACGGGAAGAATCGTCACCACCTTCTCTCCCGGCTGCAAGTCGATCAGCGAGGCCATCGCTTTGCCCTTGCCGGCAGCGCCGACATCCGGAATCTCATAGACCTTGAGCCAATAGATGCGGCCGCTGTTGGTGAAGCAAAGCAGATAGGCGTGGGTGCTGTCAATGATCAACTGCGCCACGAAGTCTTCCTCGCGGGTCTTCATGCCCAGGCGACCGGTGCCACCGCGCTTCTGCTGCCGGTAAGTGGTGATAGGCGTCCGCTTCAGGTAGCCGGTGTTGGAGACCGTCACCGCTACTTGCTCATCGGCGATCAGATCCTCCAGCGTCAGTTCCGTGCTCTCATCCAGAATCGTGGTGCGCCGCGCATCGCCGTACTTGTCGCGAATCTCCTCCAGCTCCTTGACAATCACTCGGCGCAGCTTTTTCTCCGAGGCCAGGATCGACTCGTACTCCGCGATGCTCTCGCGAATGGTGCGCAGCTCGTTCAGCAGTTCATCGATGGAAAGCTGGGTGAGTCGATAGAGCTGCAGCTCCAGAATGGCGTCAATCTGCCGGTAGCTGAGAATCAGTGTGCCCGATGAGTTGTTGGCCAACTGGGCGCTGACGCTGCCTCCGGCCAGATCGATGGCGTACTTGGAAGGATCCAGACGGACCCCGGCCAGCTCCGCGCCGTTCAAGGTGATGCGGCGGTTGCTGAAGTAGGCAAAGAGGTTCTCACGGGCGCTGGCGCGGGAACTGGACTGGCGAATGATCCTGATCACCGTATCCAGATGATCCAGAGCAATCTGGTAGCCCAGCAGAACATGCTCGCGCTCCCGAGCCTTATTCAGCAGAAATGCGGTTCGCCGCCGCACCACATCGATACGGTGGTCGATGAAGGCGTGGATCGCGTCCGGGAGAGCCAGCTCCTTGGGCTGGCCGTTGTGCACCGCCAGGAAGATCATGGAGAAGCTCTCCTGCATCTGGGTGTGCTTGTAGAGCTGGTTCAGGACGATCTCGTTCTGCGCTCCGCGCTTCAGCTCGATGACGATGCGCATACCGTTGCGATCCGACTCGTCCCGCACATCGGAGATGTCATCGATGGTCTTTTCATTCACCAGTTCGGCGATGCGTTTGATCAGGTTGGACTTGTTGACCTGATACGGTATCTCCGTGACCACGATCGCCTGGCGTCCGCCAGAGATGTTCTCCAGGCCGCACTTGGCGCGCATCATGAAGCGGCCTCGGCCGGTCTGGTACGTCTTGCGGATCTCGGAGCGGCCGTAGATGAAGCCGCCGGTGGGGAAGTCCGGACCCTTGACGTGCTCCAGCACCAGATCCAGATCCGAACGCAGCTCCCCCTTCTCCTTTTGCAACAGGGCGATCGTGGCGTTCAGGGTTTCAGTCAGGTTATGCGGCGGAATGTTGGTCGCCATGCCCACCGCGATTCCGGTTCCACCGTTGATGATCAGGTTGGGAATGCGCGCCGGCAGGACGGTCGGCTCGGTGGTGGACTCGTCGTAGTTGGGCGTGAAGTCGACGGTATCACTGTCAATGTCTGCCAGCATCTCCGACGCGATGCGCGTGAGACGCGATTCGGTGTAGCGCATGGCCGCCGGCGGGTCGCCATCGATGGAGCCGAAGTTGCCCTGGCCGTCGATCAGCGTGTAGCGCAGGCTGAAGGGCTGGGCCAGACGAACCATGGTGTCGTAGATCGCCGCATCGCCGTGGGGATGGTAGTTGCCCATCACATGGCCCACCACCTTGGCCGACTTGGTGTACTTCTTGTTGAACTGCAGACCCATCTCCTGCATGCCGTACAAGATCCGCCGGTGAACTGGCTTGAGACCGTCGCGGACGTCGGGTAAAGCGCGGCCGATGATCACTGACATCGAGTAGTCCAGGTAGGAGCGGCGCATCTCCTCCTCGATGTTGATGGAAAGCATGTTCAGCGCGCCCGGGCCGGTCGGAGCCCCAGGAGCCGAGGGCTCGCCGGGAGCCCCAGGAACCGAGGGCTTCCTGGAGATCGCATCTGGACGGGAAGGGTCGTTGGGGCCAAGAGGAAGAAGGGGGTTGTCGTTGCTCTCATCAGGCATGTCAGCCCTTATTATAGCGGCTGGAACAGTCTGGACAGCGCCTCCGGGCAGGGTCGGCTGAGGAGCGGAATCGCCGCCAAATCACTGGTTTTGCCCCTATCGCCAGAGGTTGGGAGTTGGCCTGCCGCACTCGACCGGGGACCATCTCCAGCTCCCTCCCTGCTGGCTCGTCCGCAGAGCGCCTGCCTCTGCCCGGCGTCTCCTCCGGGCAAGCAACAATGCGCTGGCGCAGCGCAGACCAGAAGACAGGCGCGACCCACGTCGAGTCCACGTTGGTTACTTTCGGGTGTTCTTTCGGCATCACGACGGGTGACGAAAGTTGGGAGGTTTTGTGGAAAGCTCCATGCGCTGCAAGTACAAGCGGTAAGGTAAGATTCCGTCATTGCAGGTCCATCCTTATCCGCGTTTGGAAGCCAGTTGAGATTGATCTCCGCCGTAGCGAAGCGGAGT
>JAJYZE010000334.1 GCA_021800195.1 Acidobacteriota bacterium | reverse complement strand
CTCGCTCGCTGGGTCAGCTTACCCGAGTCTGCCTCGTCATCTCTGGATCCATTCCACCGCTGCCGCCGCTGTCAGACTCCCTTCCCGGCGAACGCGGCGGGCCGACCCTACGGGAACAGACCGTCGGTCCCGACCAGCGAAGCGCCCGCATCATGCAATTCCCGAAGAGCGGACGATCTTTTGCTCCGCCTGCGCTCTCTCCAGATCTCCGGCCGCAGCCTTGGCTCCGTGGTCCTTCTGGAACAGGTTAAGCCCCGCGGAGACGATCTTGCCAACCTCCTTGCTGAGCCCGTGGCCATCTTCGGAGTCGATTGCGGCGCGGGTTGAGATCGTCTCGTCGGGAGGACCGCCCAGCAGCGTATTCGCACACTGGTCAATCGCCACCAGCGATCGTTCCACAAAGCCTTCCTTGGCTACCTGTTGCTGTTCCACTCCAACCTGGGCAGGGGTCAGTGGAGTGATGGGATTGGACGGATTCTTCATAAGCCTCCTATGGCACTCGGTTCTCAAACAGTTGCTGACCCCAGTAAAGGGGTTCCACCATCTCCAGGGCACCATGGATCATCGGCCACGATCTACGCACCTTGCAGCCAAAAGTCCGGCAGGGCGACGGAAACAGAAATGCATGGAACTTGTGCTGAAAGTCGGTTGTCGTTGCGTCCAGGTTGTGGGTAACTTGCTGGGTTTCCTCCAGCGCGGCGGGAATCTCCGGACTCTCTAGCAGCGAATCAAAGTCCTGCAGAGACCGTTGCATCACCGCTTCGTCCGGTTGCAAACCCTTGGCCGATGCATCCAGATCCTGCGTAGCTGCATCGGCTGACTTCAGCACCGGCGCGATCCCCTCCGTGATGGATCGCAGCGATGCTGCCGCGGCGTCAGAGGTCGCGCCCAGCGCATCCACCGTCTGGTTGACGTGCGGCGCAATCGTCCGCAGGCTCTCCATGGCGGCGATCACCTGCGGAGTTATCTGCTGCTCCTGAATCTGGCTTGTCGCGATCGCATCGCCGCCTTTGGTCACCGCTTTGGTAAAAGCCGCCAGCGTCCCGCAGGGGCCGGGAGCGCAGGAGCGGTTTACGGTCTCGAGGGCAACATTCGCCTGGGCCAGGGTCCGGTCCAGCGTGCGAACCAGAACCATTGCGCAGGCGGCCACCACCCCGCAGAGGGTGATGACCGCCAATGAGCCGGCAATCTGCGTGCGTTCAACGTGGGTCATTGCGCACCGTCAGGCTGCGGCTCCGGCTGGGGCTCCAGCCGCGCCGGTGCTTGTCGTCGCTGGAACCGCATTGAGCAGCGCCGTAATCTCCGTGCTGATCACGTTGGTGTACTCTTCCACCTTGCTCACCAGGGAAGGATTGCTCACCCGAACCGCCGCCAGCAGGTTGGGAAGCTCCGCTTGGATGCCGCTCAATAGGCTCGGGAGGCTGGTTGCAGCGTTTACTGTCTTCACGGTCGCCAGCGCAGTAGCCAGGTCTGCTTTGATGCCGCCCAGAATAGCGTTCGCCTCCTCGCCCAGGGCTGCGCCGCCTCCAACAGTCAGAATCGTCACCACGATCGGCCCAAGGTAGGTCAACACTCCCTGTGCGATGGAAATCCAGCTCGGAGCCTCTCCGAACAACTTTTTGAAGGCTGCCTCGACCTTGGCTGCGAACGACTTCAAATCTGAGATTAGCTCGCCAAAAAAACTCATCGTTTCTTCTCCTCCTACTGCATAGGGTTTGCGGTGACTTCACCGAAGTTATTTCTGCCCAGGCGCTGCCCGGTAAGGATTCCCGTACCGGTGCCCCCAAACGTCAAACCGAAACTCACCAGATCATGCCATCCAAAGCGCGAGCCCAGGCCGATCGTGGCTGCGGCGCCGAAGATCAGCGCCAAGGCGATGATCTGTGTCTGCGTCTCCTTATCCTTCATCCCATCGCCTCCTCGGCCGTTGCCTGGCCCAGGAACATCGCGGCCTCCGCCCTGCGCCGGGCCACCAGTCCCGGCAGCGTCGCGCCGGCCGCATCATGTACCCAGAGGCCAAACTGAGCCGCCGCCCCCTGCATATCGCCGGCGTTCACCTTGCGCAACAGCTCGGAGCGCTCCAGATTTCCTGTGCCGCAGTTGAAGCAGAAGTCCACCAGGGCGTCGAACTGGTGCTGCTCCAGGGGCTGCTCAACGGCTCTGTTGACCACAGAGACTGGTTCGGCTACATCGCGCCGCAGCGCCTCTTCCGCCTGCTCTGGCGTCCACGCCAAACCGGCATGAACATCCCGCCCGGTGTGCCCGTAGCCGATCGTCCACACTCCGCCTGCGTCTCGATAAGCCTCCGTGCGCAGCCCCTCAAAGCTCTTGGTGAGCTGCAATCCCTTTTCGCTGTACCCACGCATCAGTGCGCCCCCTTCAAGTACTCCTGAATCACCGCCTGCAGCAGCAGTTGCACCACCAGGAAGACACCCATGGCGACGCCGCCATAGACCATCAAACGGTCGATCTTGGTTCCATGAGCCTGGATCTGTGCGGTCACCATGCGGAAGGCTCCCTCCTTGCCAAAGAAGTTCTTCCAGTTCGTCTCCAACGTGTCGGTTCGCCGGAGCAACTCGGTCTGGATCTCCTGAAGCTTAGCGTCACGCACATCATCCACCTTCCTCCGCTCCGCATCCACCTCGTCTCGCGCGCTCAATCGCGTCTCAATCGCATCCAGCGCGACGCGCACCTCCCCTATGTTCTGCACTCGCCTGGCTACAATCATGGACTCCTCCTCGAAAACACACTCTTGAACAGGACGACGCCCTCGCAACATGCGCGGATCAAACTGCCTTCCAACTTGTTCGGTTTGGATGGGAGCCGGCACTTCAACCCCGGCAGTCGATTCCGTGAATGGATCGCGCCGGAGCAGCGCGGCTTCGGGAGACTCGAGCCGCGGAGCACAGCTACAGGGAAGCCGTCTCATCTCCTCCCGCGATCCGGCTCGGCAGAACTTGTGGCTCTATGGCATCGATGCGCGGCCTTCCGCTTGGCGCGGCATCATCCACTCCCACCCCTGCCGGCCGTGACCGTCAGCGGATCTGTCAGGCCGGCTCGGCAACCCTTCCCCACTTGACCGCCCCACCATACCTAAGCGTCGCAACGAATTAATAGCTGAAAGCACCCAGAATTGCTGTATAACTTGTGCCGTTCGAACTCGTCATGGCTCCTGTTGCCGAACTCACGATAGTGGTCGATGTATTCCACTCGCAAGCGGCATACGCACTGTCTGTCAGACTGGGTTGATCAACTGCGGCCAATGTAGATTGGCTACCGGCCATATCTCCAGCGGAAGCAACTCCTACATGACCATTTACACAGAAGATGTTAATCGTAGGAGCGGCTGTTGAAGTGAACGACCCGGAGGTATAGGAAGAAACGTTAGAAGAATTGCTGTTTGTGGAAGAAGTATTTAGTGTGACCGTAGGAGATAGGAACTCTAAAACAATCATCGATTGATAGCCAGAATCGCTGGATGGTGTACAGGTGAATGTGCTTGTAGTTACTGGAGTCGACGCTCCAAGAACTAGATAGCTCATCTGCGCCGCGTTGT
>JAJYZE010000333.1 GCA_021800195.1 Acidobacteriota bacterium | reverse complement strand
CCATGCTCCCGGTGCGCGTAGAAGCCGCCGAGACCTTTTTCGCCCACCCCAGACTGACGCGAAATTCCGCCGCCAATTCCTCCAGCGTGCCGTATCCCTGCTCATAAGCTGAAAGAAAATTGCGGCGATACTCCCCCTCGTAGGCTTTAGCCATACGCTTTGCCTCGCGGAAGAGTCGCCATCTGTAGTCTACAGCATTATGCAGAATGCTCTAAGTTTCCTGTTTGCTATTTAGTTCCAGGAATTTCTCCACCGCAGACTCGCCGACTTCGATCACAGTGATGAGAGGTTCGGGGCCAAGTCACCCAGGCAGGAGAGGCGAGTGGCTCACAGCCTGTCGTTCATCCTTTGCTGGGGCTCTTCATTGTTTCCAAGGCGAAAGGGCGAGTCCAGGAAGTAGAAGAATGCGAGCAGACGAGAAGGTTTGAGGTTTGGAACTCTGGCTCGTGCAAGCACTCCAAACCTTGGGGATGATTTGTGCCTCGGCAGCTACCTTGCCGTAGCGGTTTCAACTTCGCATCGTCGGGGCAACATCGTAGACACTGCGAACCTGCAACCTCCTGCGAAATTCAAATGGCTCCAGAGGTTCGTCAAGGACAACGTCCATGGTGGCAGCTCGATCGCTGCGCAGATCGAAAAAGTTGTCCGAGCAGGAAGCGCGCGCATCGCGGATGTCGGCCCAGGCCCAGAGGGTGGGAACGTCGGTTTCGATCACGACGCGATACCGCTTCTCCCCGCCGGAGGTGGTCACCGTAAGATGAGGCTGCTGAAGCCTCAGATCCTTTGGCCTTCCGAAGAACAGCGTATTTTGCGCCACCGTGAGTCCGGCGACGGTCACTTCAGGCCAGATGAGCAAGTTTGACGCGCCGTGGGAACGGACAAGGTCAGTGAGATCGAGGCTTTCCACCTGCCTGCTTGTCCGTGCCCGTATGTTGATCTGCTGGGCTCCCTGCCGCAGCACCTCGCCGGCAACCGTGGTGACGCTCCAATGCAGTTCGCCGCGGGCATCCTGCTGATCATCGCTGGTGACATAGATATCCGCCAGGCCGGTCTTCGGGTCCGGCAGGCCGCTGATCAGGATGGGAGCAAAGAAGCGCTTGGATTGGTACAGCAGCGCCTTGGCGCGCCGCATGGAGTCAACCATGCTCCAGCTTGAGCATGGCCAGCAGTCGTTATACTGCCAGATCACAGCGGCCATGGACCGCGGCATGTCGCGCCTCCAATGTTCCACCGCGTAACGGATCATCCACGCCTGATTGATATCCGTGAGCCAGAGCGTGTCGTCAAAGTCCTTTGGCGCGCTGCCGAAGTTTGATTCCGTATACTTCATGATGATCTCAATCCCTCGCCCGCTGCCGTCCAGCTCGTGATAGCGCATTACGGGTGAAGAGATGCTTTGGCGATCCGCCGTGTCGGCGAAGGCGCGTACCGTGCTTGGAACCGGAGTTGACTGCATGCCGAACTCGGTCACGAATCCTTCCAGCGAAAGGTAGCTCTCCACGGGTTTGTTTCCGTGCCATACGCCCCAGGAGTGAATGTCTCCGCTGCCGTGAGCGCCGCTGCCAACCTCATAAAATGCCCCGGGTACAAGGCGAGCTACAATACTGCCAATGAAATCCTTGAAGAGCTGGTTGTATCCCTTGAAGAACCTAATTTCGTTGTTTCCGCTCCAGATAACAATCGAAGGGTGGTTGCGGCATCTTCGCGTCTGCTGCTCAATTTCCTCGCGAAGATTGCTCATCCAGGCCGCATCCTGAACCGGATAGCTGGCATTGGCGAACTTGAACTCGAACTGCAGCATCAGCCCCAGTTCATCGCACAGATCGAACAGTGCATCTTCTTCGTAGTAGCCGCCGCCCCAGAGCCGGATGAAGTTGAAGTTGCACTCCGCTGCCTTCGACATATACCAGCGCAAAATTTCTGGAGTTACGCGCGTGGGCAGGTTATCGGCCGGAATCCAGTCCGCGCCCTTGGCGAAGACGGGCGCGCCATTCACGCGCAGATGCAGGGACAGGTTGGCGCTGGGCGGCACGACCTCGATCTTGCGTAGTCCAATCCGCCGAGTGGCCGTATCCAGGCGGCGACCTTGCGCATCCTTCAACTGCACAGTCACGGTGTAAAGAGGCTGGCTTCCCATGCCGTTGGGCCACCAGAGCTGCGGTTGAGGAATCACCGCATGCAGGACCGTCTCTGCTTCCGTGGCTTCAGCGTGCGCGGTCGCCACCGTGTCGCCGGCCAGCGCAATTTGAGCTTCCAGGCTGAGTCCAGGGGCGCTTCCGGCCAGCGCTGTATGGATCTCCAACTGCACCGGCCCATCCGCAGCGTGGTCCTGGAAGACGCCCACATCGGCGATGCGCGCCTGGTAGCCGAGAAGCTCTATCTTCTTCCAAATGCCTTGGGTAAGCAGCGGACGGCACCAGTCCCAGCCCCACATGTACGGCCCCTTGCGCACCCACGAGCGTTGGTGTGGAAGATCGACTCCGTACTTCTGCTGATAAGCGGCTCGCTGCTTCTGGACGTAGGGCGTCAGCGGATCAAAACGAATGCGCAGGTGGTTTGTTCCTTTGCGCAGGTGAGGCTTGATCTCAAATGTCCAGGTGCGAAACATGTTATCGCTCCTGCCCAGGCTGTGGCCATTCAGTTCGATGCTGGCAAGCGTGTCGAGTCCGTGGCAGACCAGTTCCACATGCTGCTTGGCGTGCAGCTCGGGCGGAGCTTCAAAGCTGCGCTCGAAGAGCCAGGTCTTCTCCGCGACCCATTGCACTTTTCCATTGTTCTCCCCGTAGAACGGATCGGGAATCTTGCCGGCGGCAAGAAGATTCGTATAGGTGCTGCCGGGAATCGATGCTCGCGTCGGCTCTTGCTCGTCTGCCTGATGCAGCGTCCACATGTTGCCGCCCAGATCGAGCGAGATAGGACCGTCTTCTCCAGCGCTCATGGCCAAGCCGGATCGGTCCAGTATCATTCCGATCCCCAGCCCGGCCGATCCCTGCAGCATCTTGCGCCGGGTGAGGCGAGTCATTTCGGATGAATTCAAATTGTTCGACACGGTTTTGACACCCCTCAAGTCACATCCATTGAAACACACACCATGACTCCGGGTTTGCAGCCGTCACGCGTCAAGCGGCGATCAGAATGGCCGAGTCACGCCAGTACGCCACGCACGAGCCGGCGATGGGTTCAACGGACAATTCGCCCCCTCCTGAGCGCTCTTTCCAGCTATTCCACCGTCACACTCTTTGCCAGGTTGCGCGGTTGGTCAACGTCGCAGCCTCTTCGCACGGCCATGTGATACGCCAGGAGCTGCAAAGGCACGACCTCCAGAATCGGCAGCAGCAGTTCGTGGGACTGAGGAATGTGGATGACGCGCTCGACGAGTTGAGCGATGTGGGTGTCGCCCTGGATGGCGATGGCGATGACTCTTCCTCCGCGCGCGGTGACTTCCTGGATGTTGGAGAGGGTCTTCTCATACTTTAGAACCGAACTGGGATCGCCCGGATCCTGGGTGGCGATGCAGACCACCGGCAGCGTCTCATCGATGAGCGCATTGGGGCCGTG
>JAJYZE010000030.1 GCA_021800195.1 Acidobacteriota bacterium | reverse complement strand
GTAACACTAACAAATTGAGTGATATACGGGCTAAGCCAGCGAGCTGCGGCGCGGCTCTCGCGGTGGATCGGGACATCAACTTCAGCGATCGGGTGAAGTTCTCAGGAGCCCGCGCCGCCGATTCGCCTGGGCTCCGGCGGTCTGTTCCCCTGGGCGCTTCGCAACGCATGCGCCCTGGCCGATGCGACAGGCGAGACCTGGCGCTCTTCCGTCCCAGGGCTCTCTCCGAGCCCGGGCGGCAGCCGAACCGGTCCCGGCTCCATCTCGGCTAAAATCGAAGCGTAGCGACAAAAGCAGAAAGCAGCTTGCGGTGCGGCGCCCCCAGCCAATGCCCCGCGGCAACCGACGACGCGTGGCCTTACAACTCTTCAATACTCTCTCCGGAAAGATCGAACCTCTCTTCGCCTCCGATGGCCATGCGCTGCGCTTCTACTGCTGCGGTCCCACCGTCTACGACTACGGACATATCGGCAACTTCCGCACGTTTCTGCATGTGGACGTGCTGCGCCGCGCCGCCCGGCTCAGCGGTCTGGCGCTGCATCACGTCATGAACATCACCGACGTAGATGACAAGATCATCCGCAACGCCGCCGCCGCCGGACAGTCCATCGGCGAGTACAGCGCCCGCTTCGAGCGCGCCTTCTTTGAAGACATGGACGCCCTCGGCATCGAGCGCCCGGAAGAGATTGCCCGGGCAACCCAGAACATCCCCGCCATGGCCTCGCTCATCGAACGGCTGGCCGCTGAGGGAATGGCTTACAAGACGGAGGAAGGAAGCTGGTACTTCCGCATCAACCGCTTTCCCGGCTACGGCAAGCTCTCCAAGAAGGACCTGGCCGGCATGGAGGATGGAGCGCGCGTCGACCTGGACGAGTATGACAAGGATGCGGCTCGCGACTTTGCCCTGTGGAAGGCCGCCCGGCCTGAGGAGATCGCCAGCCAGGCTGCCTGGGATACCGCCCTGGGACCGGGACGGCCCGGCTGGCACATCGAGTGCTCCGCCATGGCCATGAAGTATCTGGGCGACTCCATTGACCTGCACGCCGGGGGCGAAGACCTGATGTTCCCGCACCACGAGAATGAGATTGCCCAGAGCGAAGCGGCCTCGCACAAGCCCTTTGCCCGGCACTGGTTCCACGTCCGCTTTCTGCTGGTGGAAGGCCGGAAGATGGCTAAATCAGAGGGCAACTTCTTCACCCTCCGTGATCTTCTGCTCAAAGGCTACCGCGCCTCCGCCATCCGCTTTCTTCTGCTCAGCGTTCCCTACCGCCATCAGATCAACTTCACCCTGGATGGCCTCACCGAGTCCACCAACGCCGTGGAACGCCTACGCACCTTCAACGGCCGCATCCGCAACCAAACCTGGCCGGATGAATCGCCTGCGAAAAACTCCCTGCTGGAGCTGATTCGCAAGGGAGACGCCGGCTTCACCGCCGCGCTGGAGGACGATCTCAACACTTCCGAGGCCCGGGCTGCGGTCTTCGATGTCCTGCGCGCCGTCAATACCGCTGCCGACCAGGGCAACCTCTCTCGTTTGGCTGCCGAACAGACCCTGGCGCTGCTGGACAAGTTCGACTCCATCTTCGCCGTCCTTGAGGACCGCGACGCCGAACACACCCGCGCCGCGCTCGCCTGGGCTGAGGCTGAGAACCGTCTGAGTCAGGTTGCTCCCGAAGTCCTGGAGAGGTTTGGCGCCGGCAGCCTTACCGATGCCGAGATTGACGCCCTGGTGGCCGAGCGAACCCGCGCCAAGCAGCAGCGGAACTTCGCTCGCGCCGACGCCATCCGCAAGGAGCTGCTCGAAAAAGGCATCCTCCTCGAAGACTCCCGGCAGGGCGTCCGCTGGAAACGCACCTGAGCCGCTACTCGACCGCCTCGCCAGCAATGCCGACGATCTCGCGCTTGCCGGCCTCGACGCGGCTATAGATCACCATCGCCACCCCGCAGACAATCACAGCCATCCCCGCAATCTCGGTCTTCACCAGTTGCTCGTGCAGCACCAACACCCCCAGCAGCACGGCGATCACGGGATTCACAAACGCATAGGTGGAGACCTTGGTCACCTCCACGTTCTGCAGCAGATAGGTGAACGCCACCAGCCCAAAGAGCGATCCAAAGACCGACAGATAGAGGATCGACCCCAGCCCGGGCACGGTCCACACCGCGCGATGCCATCCTCCGGTTGCGGTGGCCACGGTCGCATTGAAGATGCCCGCAGCGCCAATCTGCCAGCCCGTAGCGACAAAGCTGTCCGAGGTAAATCGGAAACGTCGCGACAACACCGCGGCCAATGCCGCCGCCAGAGCCGCCGCCATCAGAACCACCACCCCCAGCAGAGCGCGCGAGCCGGCGGCGCCTTCATCTCCATGCGCGGCCCGCAGGGAAGGCCACACCAGCACGCCGATCCCCAGTGTTCCCAGCAGCGTTCCCATCCATCCCCGCCGGTTCAGGGCATCGCCATCGGGCAACATCCTCTCAATCAGCGCGATCAGGATCGGCATCGTGGAGACGATCAATGAAGCAAAACCCGAGGGCGCCAGCTTCTCCCCCCAGGTCAGCAGCATGTTATTGCAGGACATCAGCAACAGACCCACGATGCACAGCTTCCACCACTCATCCCCGTGCACCCGCAGGCTCTTGCCGCAAAGCAGGCTGATGATGGCAATCAGCGTAGCCGAGATCAACGACCGCGTTGCCGAGACGACCGGAACCGGCAAGTGCTCCCCCGCGATATGGATCGCGCCGTAGGTCGAGCCCCAGAACAGGTACACGCTGGCAAAGGCCAGCAGGATCAGCGTCGACTTCGGCAGCCGGGAGAACATCTCTCTCCATGCTACGGGAGTTGGCTCCAGAACTGGGAATCTCCGCGCGAACAGCAAAACGAACGCCCGCTCTGGACAAGAGCGGGCGTGATGCATCCAGCAATCAAAGAGGCACTAAAAATGGAAGGCCAGTTGCGCCGTAATGTCGCGAGGCGTCACAAAGTGCGTTCCGCTGAAGGTGGAGAGAAAGTTGTACAGAGCACGCTTGTCGGTCAAGTTGATCACCGTCAGCATCGCGCTCCAGCGGAAGCGCTTGCCATCAAACAGGTTGTCCTGTCCGATGGAGAAATCAAACAGACTGCGTTGCGCCACCCGCGGCGGGAGTTTGTCGTTATCTCCCCTGAACGGAGCGGGAACCTGAAGCTGCGAAGATCTGAGCTGGCTGGCCTCGCACTCATAGTAAGGCGTATTCGGAATCGGCGTTCCAATCAGGTTGAATCCCGTCGCTTTCACGCCATCACAACTCAGGCCGGCCTCAAACTCTTCGTCAGCGTCCAAGGGCAGATAGGCTAATCCCCCATTCACCGGGTTGGCGGTCGCGGGGAGATTGTTGTCCACCAGCACCACGGCGGGCACGCCGTTCAACGTCGCCGGCGTGGTCGGCACGCCATTGGTTCCAATGGGACTGTCCGGAGCATAGGAACTGTTGGGACAGGCACTGTTGGGATCGTTGGACAAGGGGTTATAACAGGGCGTCGAGCCCGCCACCAGACCGCTGTCATACCGCCAGTTGAAGCCAAACCACGGCTCGAACCGCCCCGGAATCTGGTACTGCAAATGGGTCGTCTGGTTGAGTTTTTCATCGTGGTCGATCAGGAAGGGATAGTACACCTTGCCCGGAGCCACACCTCCCGTAGCTCCCGCGCCGGCTACCTGCGGCGGAAAGAACCTTGCAGCCACGGATTCCATCACCATGAACGCCGAGAAGCCGTGGTACTGCGGCATGGTCACATGAAACATGAATCCCGGAACCTTCGCATTGTGCCAGTCGATGGGGAAGGTGATGGGCGTATTGCCCAGCACGCTGAAGTCAAAGGCGTTGTGCGTGTACTTCCAGATGTACTCGCCGGAGATCACCAGGAACCGGCTGGCCTGCTGCTGGAAGCCGGCATGGAACTCGTTGCGGAAGCCCGGCTGCATGATGGTGCCGACGCCAGGCTGGCACTGCAACAGCGGCGCCAGAACGGCGCTGCTACAGCCCAGGCTGGAGAGCACCAGATTTTCATTGAAGGGTGTCTCCAGGGTTCGAGCATACGAGAGGCGCAGAATGGTCCCGGTTTTCTTGACGTCGTAGGCGACGCCCACTCGCGGCTCAGCCTGGCGCGCCACCGCAAGGCCATTGTAGAGATCGCCGCGAATGCCCACGTTCCACAGCCACGGGCCTTTGGTGATCTGGTCCTGCGCATAAAGCGCCGCCTCCTTCACATCGGTGTGCCCGATGAACGTGTAGTAGCCGCCTCCACGCGTAAGATCATAGGGCGCCAGAACGGAGAGATAGTTTGAGTTGGGCAAGGTCCCCGCCGGACACTCGCTGGGGCTGGAATAGCCCGGCAGCGAGTTGCCGTACTGATCTACGCAAGGGGAGTTGAAGGTGTTGTTCACCACAGCTAGAACATCGTTCTCGCGCAGAAAGGTCTGCTCGTACTCGCCACCCACCTTGATGTTGTGGATGCCCCGCACATACGCGATATCACTTCGAATTCCAGCGTTGGTCAGGCTGCGCGCCTGGCCGATCGTCTGATTCTGCAGGGTCACCGTGCTGTAGTCCGCCAGCGGATTCTTGCTGGGATAATAGTTGTAGTCGTCACGGCGCACATAGGCCCCAAAGGTCAGCACGGCATACTGGTTGAGCGTCCAGTCATACGAGGGCGCCACATCGTAGGTCAAAATCTTCGATCGCTGATCGGTATTGCCCACATCCACCAGAGTTGGGTTCGCGCTCGCCCCTCCGCCCGAGGACGATTCATCGCTGGCTACGTTTTGGATGTTCAAATTGTTCAGAGCGTTGGGTGTCTGGAACCAGGAACGGCTGACGTTCAGGTTCAGGTGAAAGGCGCCGGCCTGCTTAAACTGCCGATCCACACGGTCAAACAGGTTGAACTCATTGCCCTTGTCGTGGATCACCTCAAACTCCGGAGCATCCAGAAAGCGGCCGGTATCAAGACCGTCGCTTTCAAAGAAGTTTCCCCACTTCGTGCCTCCGTAACTGAGGTCGAAGGAACCGGTGGTGGATCCAAAGCTTCCATACGAGGACGAGGTTGAACCCGTTGGCGTGGTGACTCCCAGGCCGGAGCGCGTTGTCACCTCAATGATCAGACTGGTCTTGTCGCCATACTCGGCCGGCGGCGCTCCAGAGATCACCTCGATCGACTGCACGGCATTCGATGGCAGCTCATTGGAGAACACCTTGCTCTGCTGGTCGGTGATCGGCTGACCATCGATCGAAAACGAGTTCGATGCATGATCTCCCAAACCATGGAAGAGTCCGTTCGAATCCGCCGCTACGCCGGGAGACGCCAACGTCACCAGCGAAACCAGGGACGAGGATTGACTTTCCAGTGGTAACTTGTTGAACGACCCGCGATCGATGTCGGTGTGAAAGGTGGAAGAGTTTTGCGTCATGCCGGTGGGGGCCGTCACCGTCACCGTGGTCGAGGAGCCGGCTACCTGCATCACGATCCGCAGCTTCATCGGCACCGGCGAATCGATTTGCATTGCTTCATTGAAGTCCTGAAATCCCTGGCTCTTTACCGTAATGGCGTAGGGACTGAAAGGCAGGTTGGCAAACTGGAAGTGACCGGATGAATCGACCGTACTCTTGCGGATATAACCGCTTGCCGGGTTGCTGATCGTCACTGAGCCGCCAGGGATCATCGCCCCGGTAGCATCCGTCACCGTTCCATCCAGCGTTCCTGACAAGCCTTGGCCGGCAGCGGCTCTCGGCCTTGCCATCAGGATCACCGCGCTCACGACCACGCCGCCCCAAAGGCTCGAAGACTTGCGCCGGAAAAATCTTTGGATCATGGAAAACCCTCCTGTCGATCAAAACCCGCACCGGGCAGCACCAGGGCTCTCACCCCACGGCCACCACAGCATGCCGATGCGTCCTCAAATGATCTGGCTGAAAAAGCAGCCGGCAGAGATGAATCAAGAGCATTCGGCTGCTGAATCGAAATAGCGCCAGACGCGGTGGTTGCTCCGCGGCAACTCCAGACAGGACTTCCTATCCCTTTTTCCCCGGCGTCCTGCGAAGCCTTGCAGTTACGGAGCAGATCTTCCCACCAGGAAACGCCATTGTTTGCGTCTCGATATCCCCTTGGGGAAGGTAGTCTCTGACCCCAGTCCCATGCTCGTCTTACCCCGCGTTACAGGGTAGAAAGAGAAGATCGCCTCGGATGGGCTGTTCAGATGGACAATCAGAACGTCTGCCGGACAAAATCCTGAAGCTTATGCCCGCAAAGGCTTCGGCTTACGCCAACCGAATGATTTGTCCAATTCCGGGAAGAATGAAGAACGGAACGAACGTTGTTCGCTCTCGTGCTACCTGAAACGCGGCTCTCTTGGCTGGAGAGGGTCAGAGGGTCTGCTCAGGTGGAGGCTTGCTGTACGTGGCATAGTGCCATAGCGTCTCAAGCAAATGATTCTTTGCCTGCATCTCTTTGCACTCCACCAATTCCAGGTGCGGCAACTCGATGCGCGCCGCCGCAGGCATGGCCGTGTGCATCGCCATGCAGAGGGGACAATTCTCCTCGCCGCCCGGCACCTGCGAACCATCCGGAGGAGTGGTCAGGTGCGCCGCCCGCTGCGGAAGCCACTGCCCATGAATATGGACGGCTTGCAGCGAACTGGCCGCAGTCACGAGAAGCAGACACGCAAAAGTGATCGCCCGCATGCACAAGGAATGCGTAGGATCCATCCATCCGCGTTGGACTGATCTGTTCAAAGGCTGGGAGCAGGACCAAGATCAGGCTTGGCCTGTCTTACCGAAGATCAGGCTTGGCCTCTCTTCTTTTTATTATGACGCAAGTCGAGCCCTTTGAGTCTCGCGAAGTTCCTCTTGCCCCGCCCCACTTCGCTCCCCGCGGCCCATGCCGAGATGTGCCGCTCCTATCCGCGTATGGCCCGGGTCAGCGCAGGCACCACCTCGAAAAGGTCTCCCACCACTCCAATATCCGCAACCTCAAAGATCGGCGCTTCGGCGTCCTTGTTGATCGCAATCACGGTCTTAGCGCCCTTCATCCCCACCAGGTGTTGAATCGCGCCGGAGATGCCCACGGCCAGATACAGCTTGGGCGCGACCGTCTGCCCCGAGCTTCCAACCTGACGCTCCAACGGCAACCAGCCCGCATCGCAGATCGGCCGGGAGGCTGCGAGTTCGGCTCCCAGCGCCTGGGCAAGATTCTCCACCAGCTTAAGATTCTCCTGCTCGCCGATCCCTCGTCCCACCCCGACAATCACCTCCGCCACAGAGAGGTCCACTGTCCGCGCAGCCTCGCGAATCGGCTCACTTGGCGCCGTCCGGATCTTCTCCGCGGCCAGCTTGGGAGCAAACTCCAGCACCTGACTCTGGCCCGCTTTCGCGGCATCGGCCCGGAAGCTTCCCGCCTGCACCGATAGCAGACAGACTCCGCCCGGCTTTCGATGCCGGTAGACCGCATTCAGCTTGCCCTGCATCCACTGCCGCACGAACAGCGGTTCACGCGGCTCGCCGGCCATCTGAACCGCGGCCACATCGCCGATCAGCACTTCACCCAGGCGAGTAGCCAGCGCTGGCGCATAGTCTCTCACCTGGTAGGTGTGCGGAAACACCACGAACTTCGGTTCAACTTGCGCAATCAGCTGCTCCAGCGCGATCGTCCAGCCATCGGCGGTATACACGGCCAGCAGATCATCGCCCACGGCCCAGACCGTCTCCAGCCTCCGCGCGGACAGCTCCGCAGCCAGCGGGGCGATCGCTGCGCTCGCACCCAGCACCCCAGCCGAGCAAGCGACACCCAATTCGGCGGCCAGCATCTGTCCAGCGGCGAGCGCTTCCAGACTGACGCGGTGCCAAGCAGCGCCACCTTCGGCGCGGCGCTCCCGAACGTCTTTGGTCTCCATCACCACCAACACGCCTGCGCTCATAGCACCTTCACCTCAAACCGCAACCGCTCCACCAGCTTGGCCGCAATCTCCTCCGCCGCTCCCGTCAGCATCTCCGTCTGCTTCAAGCGCAACGGCGGAGAAACCTTCACTACCTCATCGACGCGCTGCGTCGGGGTCGCCGCGGATAACTCACGCATCTCCTTCTGCCGGGCCCGCTTGATGCCCATCAAGGTCGCATAGCGCAGCCGATTGCCGCCGGACTGGATGGTCAGCAACGCCGGCAGCGGCACCTCGACGAACTGGGTCCATCCATCCTCCAGCTCGCGCCGAACCTTGATCCGGCGGCCAACCCCTCCCTGGCCTGCAAACTCCACCTGCAACACCAGCGTGGCGTGCGGAAGCCCCAGCAGCTCGGCCATCACCACACCCGTCTGTCCGGCTCCGAGATCATCCGACTGTAACCCTGTCAGCACCAGCTCCGGCTGCTCGCCCTTCACCGCCTCCGCCAGCAGCCGAGCCACGTCCAATGAGCCGCGCTCTGCCAGCGAACCTTCCCCGCTCTCCGGCGTCACCACATGCAGGGCACGGTCCGCGCCCTTGGCCAAAGCCTCCCGCAATGTGCTCTGGACCCGCTCCGGCCCGGCACTCAGCACCACCACCTCAGCCTCCCCCAGACCTGCCTCTGCCGCGCGCTGCTTCAACTGCAGCGCCTCTTCCAGGGCATAGGCATCCGGCTCATTCATCGTCCATGCCACATCACTCTCGTCAATGCTGCGGCCATCGGGGGTCACGCGCAGCACCGCCTCTCGTTCCGGAACCTGCTTTACGGCTACAACAATCTTCATCCCCAACTCCGCTCTAAAAAAACAGCCACGGCCAGCCTACCCTAACCGGTACCGAACCCGTTTTGTGCCTCTGCTCCACCCGAGCCGCCTTCAGCCCTTCAGTTCGCCGGAATCCAGCGCCTGCGCCGGCAAACGCCGCGCTACCAGTTGTGCGATATCCAGCAGTTGCGGCGGCGCCGCTCCGCCCACCTCACCCAACGCATCGCGGAACATCGAGTTGCAGAACGGACAGGCGGTTCCAATCGTCTTCGCTCCGGTCTCCATCAACTCCCTGGTTCGCCCATGGCTCACTCGGTCTCCAGCCTCTTCGCCCAGAAACGCCAGCCCGCCGCCGGCTCCGCAGCAGAACGAGCGCTCTCGATGCCTCTCTGCCTCGACCAGCTCCCCGGCCATGGCCACCACCGCCCGCGGCGGTTCATAGACCTCGCGGTAGCGACCCAGATAGCAAGGGTCGTGATAGACGACGCTCCCTCCCTGCTCACCGACCATCAACCGCTCCAGCAGAGCCGCGTGCCGCGCCATGAACTCGGAGTGGTGTTCGATCTCCGGCGCAACGCCATACTCCCGCCAGTCGCTGGCGATGGTCCGCAAACAGTGCGGACAGACGGTGACGATCTTCTTCACCCCAGCCTGGGCAAAGCTCTTCAAACCCTGCTCCGCAAGCTCTCCGAAGAGCAGATCATTGCCCAGCCGCCGCGCCGGATCGCCCGCACAACTCTCCTTCTTCAGCACTCCGAAACTGGTTCCCAGGGCTTGCATGACGCGGGCAAAGTCAGCGACAATCTCCCGCCCCTTGGGGTCGTAACTGCCCATGCAACCCAACCAAAGGCAGTACTCCTGACTGCCGTCGAAGAGCGGAAACCTCTGCTTGGCAATGAACTTGTCGCGCTCCGCCGCGCCCATGCCCAGCGAGTTCCCTTGCCGCTCCAGGCTCAGAAAGAGTTTGGTGCCATAGCGGTCCTCCCATGCGCCGGTGTTCACCGCGCCTCGCCGCAGACCGATCAGCACCGGCAGGTGCTGCACCCCCACCGGACACTGGTACTCGCAGCTTCCGCAGGTGGTGCAAGCAAAAGCCGCCGGCATGGAGAGCGCCTTCTGCCGGCCTTCCGGCTCGTCCTGGAGAAGCGGAGCGTCACTACCCGGTCCATAGCTGTTCAAATAGGCCTTTACCCCCAGCACCACCTCCTTGGGGTTCAGCACCTTGCCCGTTGCCGCCGCGGGGCAGTGCTCCGTACAGCGTCCACACTCGACGCAACTGTAGGCCTGCAGCGCGATGATCCGGGTAAGATCCTTGCCTGTCACCAGTCCGAACTCCTCATCGCCCTCCAGCTTGGAGAGCTGCGAAAACTCCGGCCGCTTCAGGAAAACCGTCAGCGGACTCAGCAACAGATGCAGGTGTTTGGTTCCAGGAATGATGGGCAAAAATGCCAGCAGCACCAGCGTGTGTGCCCACCAGAGACAGGCGGCAGCAGGGCTGCGCTGCGGCACCACCAGCATGGCCAGATAGGTCGCCATCAGCGCAAAGATCAACAAAGCAATGACACCGGATTCGAGAGAGACCTCCCCCAGCCACTTGGGCCGCGCCAGAAACCGGCGCGCAAAGAGTCCCGCAATGGCGAAAGCGACCAACAGCGCCCACGCCCCGGCAAACGCTACATAAAACGCTCCAAACGCTCCTGCGCGGGCCAGAAGATCGCAGCCAAATCCCTCCGCCAGATCGTTGATGGTCACCAGCGCAAAGGCCAGGAAACCCCAGTACACCAACGCATGCGCCAGCCCGGGGAGCCTCCGTTGCCGAATCACCTTGGCCTGGCACAGGACTTCCCAGAAGAACCTCCACCCGCGGCGGCCCAACGGGCGCAGACGAAGGTCCGTATCCTTCTTTGATCCCCAGATGGCGCGCGCGATGGGCGCACCGCGCCAGGCGAACAACCCTGCGGACCCCAGCATCAAAGCCGCCAGCAGAACTCTCGCTCCCAGCCCCAAGCTCGCCGGCTCGGCTAACCGAAGATTCAGTCTTAGCCCAACGATCCCGACAAGCATCCCCGCAGCCGTCATCCCGAACTCCTTCAAACTTCAGCGCCGGATCTGATGCCAAAGCCCAGCGCACAGCAAGATAACAGAGCTTCCCATACGCTGCAGTGAGCCAACGAAAACGGCGGGCAGATGCCCGCCGTTTCCTGCGTCCGAGAGAATCTATGCCAAGTCGCCATTGCCTGCGCCGGACCACCTCAGAGATCTCCCATGGAATCCTTTGTGGACCCTTCCCGCAACGCTGATGGGTCACAGAATTCTTCCGCAGGGATCTCAGAGCCAGGCTGATCCTCGCAAGGCTAGTGCGCAGGCGCGGCGCTTCTTTGATTGCGGCGTAGCCAAAAGTGAAATAGCAGTTTGAGAGATGAGCTGAACCTTGCCCAAGCTTATGATGGTGAAGACTCTGGCAAAGCGCTTCCGGAAGCGATCTTCTCCTGACTAATAGCTGAAAAACTCATTCAACCCGCGCCGCAACCGAATTCCGGCGACGAAGCAGGTGAGCGAGGCGAGGTAGAGAAACGCGTTCCAATAGGCCATGGGATGGATCCAACCTGGAGAATAGGTGAGATCCTGGCCGCTCCAGACGGTCACCAGAGTGCCGACGAGAAATGTCTGGAAGCCCATCACCAGAAGCAACTGGCCACGGCGCCTGCGGCGATCCATCTGGGCCACCTGCTCCGGAGTCAGGTGACGCTCCTCCACGGGGATCAACATATTGGCCAATTCCCTACCTCCTTGCCGCCAACTTGTGCGCGCTCTTCGTTTCGGTTCGGACCGCGAAATCTTCCACAAACCAGCACACCCTGGATTAAATCATAAAAAGGCGACCGCGCGCTCATCCGCGCCCAGCCATCCAGAGGGCCAGCGCACTTCAAAACGCACCCAAGGGCTTGAATAACAGCCGGTCGCCCAGGCCGGCGCGTTTGAATCTTCAGCGCAGGGAGCCTTGGAAACCTCCCTTTTGCATAGCTTTGGGGGCCATGTGGCGCAGTACGGCCAGATTGTGCGGGCCATCTTCGGCGCGCAGGCCGGCGCGGACGTGACCGCGGACGGCGCAGTACGGCCAGATTGTGCGGGCCATCTTCGGCCCTGGCGCGGTCCTAATCCTCGCTCGTCACCACGTCGGATCCCCGGTGTAGGCGCACTCTCGACGCCCCAGTGTCGGCGAACCACCTCATCGAATCGTTATGGAATCGCTCCGGCGTCCGTTCCGAACGAAGCAGGCAGTAGACCGTCACGGTGGTGGTTTCCTCCGCTGTTGCCCTTTTCCGCTCCACCTTGCCGATGGCCTTTCGCCCTGGCCATGGGTGTTGCCTCGGGAGCCAGCCGATCGCGGTGGAAACCGGCCTCGTGCGCGTCTGGATGCGGCCGCGATCGGTTTCGACAATCGGCCCGGCGAGGCCGGCGCAACCGGCGCCAGCCTACCGGCATCACATCCCGTAGCCCTTTGCAGATCAATACTTCGCGGCATGTCTGCTCTTGCAACCGGCTGAGAAGAAACCGGCGTCTGTCCTCTTCGCCAGGAAGGTTTGAAAGAGCCATGCTTCGTCACACCATCGCCATCGGGCGCATCATGGGAATCCCCATCGATGTGGACCTCTCCTGGTTTCTCATCTTCGGCCTGCTGATCTGGATTCTGGCCGTCAGTTATTATCCCCAGGCCTTGAAGGGCGCGCCTCCGGCTGAACTATGGTTGATGGGCGTGGCCACGGCGATCCTGTTCTTTTGCAGTATTCTCCTGCATGAACTGGCGCACTCCGCGGCCGCTCTGCATTACAGGATCCCGGTGCGCCGGATTACGCTGTTCATCTTCGGGGGCGTCGCCCAGGTCGCCCAGGACCCCGCCAGCGCGGGTGCCGAGTTTGTCGTGACCATCGTCGGCCCCGTGGCCAGCTTTGCCCTGGCGGGCATCTTTTTTCTGCTCCAGGCACCGCTGGCAGGCGTGGCCCCCGCCTTGGCTGTGGTGAAGTACCTCACCCTCATCAATGGCATGCTGGGCCTGTTCAACCTGATCCCCGGCTTTCCGCTGGATGGCGGCCGCATCTTCCGCGCCGCGGTCTGGGGCTGGATCGGCGATTTCCGCCGCGCCACGCTCATCGCGGCTAACGTGGGCCGCTTCTTCGGCTTCTTCTTCATCATGACCGGCGTCTGGATGGCCCTGCGCGGCGCTTTGTTCAACGGGCTCTGGACCGCATTCATCGGATGGTTTCTGGAGAGCGCCGCCAGCTCCCAGGTGCAGCAGCAACTGGTCCAGAACCTGCTCGTCGGGCACAAGGTCTCCGAAGCGCTAGGCAACGAGGGCCTGCGCGTCGCCGCCCATACGAGCTTGAAAACCATCGTCGACGAAGAGATTCTGCGTCACGGAAGACGCTGTTTTCTGGTCCAGCAGGACGGTCAGGTTCTGGGCCTGCTCACGCTGCACAGCATCAAGGCCGTGCCCCCCTCCGACTGGCCCTCCACCACGGCTGAGGCGGCCATGATCCCCATGGCCAATCTCAGCACCACCGCACCGGAGGCGGAGCTTTGGACGGCGCTGGACAAGATGGGGCGCGACGGCATCAATCAGATGCCCGTCCTGAAGGGCCACGAGTTCGTGGGCCTGCTCTCCCGTGATGATGTGGTCCATTATCTGCAACTGTTACAGCAGTTGCACGCTCGCTGATCGTCCTGCCCGCTCTCCGCCCCGCTCAAGATCCAACGGCAAACTGACCGGCGCCTTCCCCACCGAGCGCCCTGGCGCTGCGCCATCCACCGGTCACGACTCTGCGGATCACTGCCCTCGCCATGCCCTGGCCGGGTTCGGCTCAGCCCAGCGTGCGCCGCCCGAAAGCTGCCCGGATCCGCTCCGCGCGATTCTCCGCCGACCCGGCAGCCACCTCCTGCAGATCGGCCACCGATTGAACTCCCACCACCTCGAACCGCTTGCGGCAACGGATGTTTTTACAGCCGGCCAGATCATCCATCCGCAGCATGTAGCTGCGCGCCTTGGCGAACCGCGCGCGGTCATTCTCATTGGCGCCCCGTGGAAGCTGTGCGCGCTTGCGCCGAACCAGCCAGTTCAGCTCATACTCCGCCGCCTGCCCACAGTGCGGACAAACCATCTTGTGAACCTTGCGTTCCGTCACTTCGTCGAAGAAGTCGCGTTCTTCCATCGATACCCTCTCTACGTCATCCCCTCAGCTCAAAGCCCGGAGAACCACTCGCCGAGCATCTCCGGGCGAGCTGAACCTCACCCCAAGAATACGCCTTGGACCCCTGGCGAGACGCCCCCTCTGCCCGCGATACACTCACGGCAAGAGGTTGACGCCCATGTCCCTGCCAAAGCCTGAAAAGCAGGCGTTTTCGGCTGTGAAAGCTGTCAAGAGGAACGCCCGCGAGCGTCTCGGCTCTCCCCCGCCTTCCCATCCCCTGCCCACCCTCAAGGACAAAACCGCCTCCCCGCCGAAACACAAGGAGACGCTAGCCCAGTTGCTCGAAGAGAAAGAAGAATAGCCGAAGCGGGGGAACAAAGAATAACCGAGCCGGTTTTCCATCGTCCTCCCGCGCAGCCTTAACCCCGGCTGGGAGCCTCCTCCTGAGGAGTTGGAGCTGCGCCCCCTCCCTCACGCCCTTGAGACGTAGCAAAAGACACGTAGCAAAAAGACGGAGACAGCGCCCGCTGTCTCCGTCTTTGGCAATCTCCGCGTCCGTCTGCATTGGGAGGGCACTCTGCAAGCAGAACCTCCCAGGCGAACCACGTCGATTTCTCTGCCCGCAGTTTATACCCGCCCAGCGTCCGCAGGGAATCTGAAGGCGACGCAGGGCAGGGCCAAATCCCGAAACGCCAAATCATGAAGCTTCCAAATCCGAAAACTCGAAGACCCGAAGGTCCATGACCTGAAACACCTCCCGTAAACTATCTCTTATGCCGTTGAACTACGCTTTGATCATCTTCGAGCTGGTCGTCATGGTGCTCTCCATCTCCTTGCACGACTGCGCCCAGGCCTGGGCCGCCAATCGGCTGGGCGACCCCACCGCCCGCATGATGGGCCGGCTGACCATGAATCCGGCGCGCCACTTTGATCTGCTCGGCACGCTCATCTGGCCTGTGCTCTTCATCTTCCGCAGCCCCTTGGTGCTGGGCTGGGGCAAGCCGGTCACCTTCACCCCACGCAACTTCCGCGACCCCTCCCGCTACGAGATGCTGGCCACTCTGGCCGGCCCCGGCGCCCAACTGCTGGCCGCCGTTTTGGCCCTGCTGATTCTGGTTGTCGTGCGCCACACCCTCCCCGGCACTGTGGACTCCTTGGTCATCGCCTCGCATCTGGCCATGCGCAACGCCGCCTTCGGCATTCAGGGTCTGCCCAGCATCTTCCCCTTAATCCTCTTCCTCTACTTCTGCATCCTGGTCAACGTGCTGCTCTGCGTCTTCAACTTGGTCCCTCTGCCTTTTCTGGACGGAGGCAAGATCCTGCTGCACTATCTCCCTTACGACGCTGCCAAGATTTACCAGGAGATGAGCTTTGTCCTGATGCTGGCCTTCTTCTTCCTGGGCTACTACGTCATCATGCTCTTCTTCCTGCCCCTCATGAGCATCTTTCAAGCTCTGCTCTTCACCCTGTAAGAACCCTCCGAGGGCCTGCCATGCCATCCCGCCAGATCGCAGACAACGCGGAGGAACTCTGGGCCTCCGTCGATAGCTATCTCGACAAGTTGCTGCTCTCTCCCGACCCTCTGCTCCAGTCGGCGCTGGATGCCGGCAGCGCCGCCGGCCTGCCCGCCATCAGCGTCTCGCCCCTGCAAGGCAAGCTTCTTGAGATCCTGGCGCAGACCCAATCCGCGCGGCGGATCCTGGAGATCGGTGCCCTGGGGGGTTACAGCACCATCCATCTCGCCCGCGCTCTCCCGCCGCAAGGCCGGCTGATCACCCTGGAACTCGAACCCAGGCACGCCGAGGTGGCCCTGGCCAACATCGCACGCGCCGGCCTCTCCCACGCTGTCGAGCTCCGTCTGGGCCCCGCACTGGACTCTTTACTCCAGCTTCAGTCCGAAGGCGTCGAACCCTTTGATCTGGTCTTCCTGGACGCCGACAAACCAGGCTATCCGCACTATCTGACCGCATTCCTGCCCGTCTGCCGCCCTGGCACGCTGATCCTGGCCGACAACGTCATCCGCGAAGGCAAGGTCATCGACGGCTCCAGCAGCGATCCCAACGTCCAGGGCGTGCGGGAGTTCCTCGCGCTGCTCGCCGGCGACCCCCGCTTCTCCTCTACTGCCGTGCAAACCGTAGGCAGCAAAGGCCACGACGGCTTCTCCATCAGCCGCGTCCTCAGCCTGTAGAGCGTTCCGGCTCCTCCCTTGGAGCCCTGGGCCGTTGCATCCTTGGAACTCCGGCCGTGTTCACGCCTTCCTGCGCAGAGCCCGTTTGGCAACCGATCCATCGTTCGGAGTCTGTTTGCGTCGGCTGCTGAGACATAGCGCAACATAATGCTTGTTGCCCATTGTGCCGGCAGAACTCCGCGATCGCTCCAGCCAGTGTGACCTGTGTCACAGCCCCGAGCATGGATATATGAAAATATGGCCAATAAAGAAACATGAAACATCAAGATGACCACAACCGCTTCAACAAACATGCCCGGGTGCTTCGAGTCTTGGCGAACCAGTCGCGTCTGATGATTGTCGACCGGCTAAGTCGTGGCGAGTGTTCGGTTGGTGATCTTCACAAACTTGTGGGCGGCGATGTTTCAACCGTCTCCAAACATCTTGCATTGCTGCGCGCTCACGGGGTGGTCGAAGACCGGCGCGAAAGAACCACGGTGTATTACCGGCTGCT
>JAJYZE010000332.1 GCA_021800195.1 Acidobacteriota bacterium | reverse complement strand
AGCTGGGCCAGATTGATGCGGGCAGCGTCGATCTGGCTGCGCAGAGAGGAGATGTTGCTGGGAGCGTAGGCGCTTCCGGCTTGATCCAGAATATTCGGATCCATGCTGGAGAGTACCTCGTAGTGCGTCTGAGCCTGGATGCGCGCCAACTGAGCGGCTCCAGCGGCTCGGTTCAGATCGTCCAGCGTAGACGTTATCTGGTTGTCCCTTGGATCGAACCCAAGCACGCCCAGCTTCTTTTGCAGCTCCAGCATCTGTTCTTGCGAAGTTTCTACCTGTTGCCTGAGATCGTCGAGCTGGGTGGAAAAGAAGTTGGCGACACGTTTGGTGGCGTCGGCTCGCGACTGGAACCTGTGTTCAATGTAGTCCTGCACCAGCTGGTTGACGATGCTGGCGGAGAGCTGTGGATTGGAGGTGGTGCAGTTGATCACCACCAGGTCCGTCTTGGGGATGACGCTCACCGAGATGTCCCCTTGCAAAGCCCCGACCACACGCTGACGGACAACGGGATCGTCAACGTTCTGATAGTGCTGGGCAGGCCCCAAAAAGTCTGGATCATTGGCCAGGTTGCGGTCCCTGGCCACGGTGAGCAGCAGCGACTGGCTCTGCAGGATGGCAACCTCCGTGGGTAGCGAGGTGTCACCCATTCCTCCCCCACCTCCAACGCGATACGCGTTCGAGGCTCCGACTCGAATCTCGATGGTGCCCGAGGCAGTGTACAACCGCGGCTGCGTGGTGCCCTGGTAAAAACCATAGGCAGCGCCGAGCGCCGTCGCCGCAAGAATCATCTTCTTACGGTTGCGAATGGTGCTCAATGCCCCAGACAAAGTCGCATCGGCCCCATTTTGGGCGGTGCTTGGGGGAGTCGGGGTCGGGTCAGCGTCCGCCGGCAATCGCTCCGATGAGGAATTCATTAAGCTCCTAGTCTACGCGATTGAGATAGCTTGGCAAACTGCTTTTCCCGCTCGACTTCCGGTGGCAAACGGGTAGGTCGGGGAGTGCTTGGGGGCCCTCCTTTTGGGGCAGTTTCCGCGCAGGGAAGGGTAATAATTGGATGTGCCTTCAGGGCATCGCGGAGGCTCTGCAATAATGGAAGAGCAAGCATTTCACTCCTTTGGGGAGCCCTGCCGATGACGGAGCCAATTCGGATTGCGGTGGTAGGGTCTGGCTATGTTGGCCTGGTTGCCGCCGCCTGTTTTGCCGAGATGGGCCATGACGTTATCTGCGTAGATAACGATGAACGTAAGGTGGCCGCTCTGGAGAGCGGAGACACCTTGATTCATGAACGTTACCTGCCGGAGCTTCTCGGCAGGAACCGCAATCACCGGGTGCGATTCATGACGGACCTCCGCGAAGCGGTGCGGATGTCCCAAGCGATCTTCGTCGCGGTTGGGACACCCCAGACGGAGAATGGGGATGCAGATCTGTCTTACGTAGAGGCCGTTGCCAGCGAGATTGCCCGTTCCATTGACGTGTACAAGGTCATCATCGAAAAGAGTACGGTGCCGGTGTATACCAACGAATGGATACGGCGGGTGATCGAACGGAATGGGGTGCGACACGATGCCTTCGATGTCGTTTCGAATCCGGAGTTTCTGCGCGAAGGCACTGCGGTGGAGGATTTCCTGCATCCGGACCGGATTGTGGTGGGGGCGGACAGCGATCGCGCATCCGCCGTGTTGAACGCCATCTACGCTCCCCTGACCAGCGGCGAGTACTATCAGCGGAAGGAGTCGATTCGTGGCTCCTGCTCGGCTCATCATCCGCCCCCTCTGTTGCTCACCTCGACCAAGAGTGCTGAGATCATCAAGCATGCGTCCAATGCCTTTCTGGCGCTCAAGATCTCCTTTATCAATGTCGTCTCCAACCTTTGTGAGGCTGTAGACGCCAATGTGGAGCAGGTTGCTCAAGGCGTGGGGCTGGACTCCCGTATCGGTCCGAAGTTTCTGCGGCCCGGCATCGGCTATGGCGGATCCTGCTTTCCCAAAGACATCGCTGCCTTTCGTTCCGTGGCGGAGCAGATGGGGGTGGATTTTACGCTGCTGAGCGAAGTGGAAAAGATCAACACCCTGCAAAAGAAGAGGTTTCTGAGCAAAGTGCGATCGGCGCTGTGGACGTTGCGTGGCAAGAAACTGGCGGTGCTCGGCTTGGCCTTCAAAGGCGATACGGATGATATCCGCGAGTCGCCAGCGATCGACATGATTGAGATGCTGCTGGCAGAGGGTTGCGTTGTGATGGCCTATGACCCGGTGGCGATGCGGCGTGCTCAGGCCAAGCTGCCTGCGTCCGGCCAGATGATCTATGCCGATTGCGTTGCAACGGCTGCCGCTGATGCGGATGCGTTACTGATTCTTACCGACTGGAAGGAGTTTGCCCAGTTGGATCTCTCCGCCCTGCGCAGCCTGCTGCGCTATCCGATCGTGATCGACGGCCGCAATCTCTATGATCCGCAGCAGATGCTGGAAGCTGGATTCACCTACCTGAGCATCGGCAGGCCGGCCGTGACTCCCATGCGAGACGTGGCCCATGCCTGATCGTGGATGAAGAGTTCGCCGACATTGGCGATTGCGGGGACAATGGTGGTGGGTTTGAGAAAGGTGGTTTGCAGATGGCAGTTCAAGTGGCTCTGGTGACGGGCGCCGCCGGATTCCTGGGATCCCATTTGTGCGATCGGCTGCTGGAGGAGGGGTATCGTGTCATTGGAGTGGATAATCTTTCCACCGGCAAACTGGAGAACCTGGCCCATCTGAAGCACGAGCCTCGGTTTCTGTTTGAGCAGAGAGACATTACGCAGCCTTTCCATGTCGGACAGGTTGATTCAGTCTTCAACTTTGCCTCTCCGGCCAGCCCTCCGGAGTATCTGCGTCTGGGAGTTGAGACTCTGAAGGTTGGCTCGGCAGGAACCTTTCACACCCTGGAGATTGCCAGAAAGTATGGCGCCGGCTACCTCCATGCGTCCACCTCGGAGTGCTACGGCGACCCTCTGGTACACCCGCAGGTGGAGTCCTATTGGGGCAACGTCAATCCCGTGGGGCCGCGCTCAGTGTATGACGAAGCCAAGCGCTTTTCCGAGGCCGCAGTCAGCGCCTATCACCGCTACTATGGGGTGAACACGCACCTGGTGCGGATCTTCAATACCTATGGGCCCAGGCTGCACCCGGGCGACGGTCGCCTGATTTCGAACTTCATGATGCAGGCTCTGCGCGGAGAGCCGTTGACCATCTATGGCGATGGCTCCCAGACCCGCAGCTTATGCTACTGTTCGGATCTCATCGAGGGTATCCAGCGTCTGGCCAGAAGCGACCTCCATGACCCGGTGAACATTGGCAATCCCGAGGAGTGGACTGTACTGCAGTGTGCCCGGGAGGTGCAGTCGGTGGTGGGAGAGGCGCGTGGAGTTGCCTTCAGCGGGGAACTCGTCTTCAAGGGGCTTCCGCAGGACGATCCTACGCGTCGGCGGCCGGATATTACGCGCGCCCAGAGCCTGCTGGGATGGTCGCCAAAGATCGGCTTGCGCGAGGGGCTCGAGCGCTCACTGCCCTACTTCCTAGCGTGCCTGGAAGCAGAGAGGACCACGGCATAGAGCAACCTGGAGA
>JAJYZE010000331.1 GCA_021800195.1 Acidobacteriota bacterium | reverse complement strand
GGAACACGCCTCTTCCCATACCGGTCGAGCGACCCTCCGGCGATGCAAATCAGCCGCTGCTGAGGGAACTGCGGAAGTCGTTGCTCTGCGGAAGTCGTTGCTCTGCGGAAGTCGTTGCTCAAGGAGACGCCAAGCCAGTTGCCGGCGTGCTGGATGCACAAGAGTCATCGGCAACCCCGTTTGGCGGGAGCAGACGAACTCCAGGCTGTGCGCCGCGCCGGGCAGAGGCTGGCGAGATGGCCTCGCGAATGTCCCACCCTCGGTCAATCGCTCCGGCGGGGCGGTGGTGGCTGGGTGAACAGGGCTGGGCAAGGGGCAACTGCCATGGGGCAACTGCCATGGGGCTTGGGGCGAGCCCTTGGACGGTAATTTGTTTACTTGCCTATAACATTTCTGGTGTGCGGATGGTTACGAATGGATGCTGAAGTGGAGGCAGGGATTGCTGCCGCAAAAAAGGACGGAAGATGTGCGCCGGATCACTGCTTTTAGCGGTAATCTAACCACACGCTATGTTGCTTTGGGAGGAGCCGGGGAGCCAGGGAGCCAGGGAGACGAGATTCGCCCGGCGTTTTTCGCCTGGTCTTCCCCGTTTGCATCTCATGCATGATTTGATCTCCAGCGTGAGTTCGATCTCTGGTATTCCGACAGGGTGGGCTCCTGGCAGCCGAAGGGTTTGTATGCGAAGGGCGTTGTTCGCATATGGAACTGAGACTCAGTTCAACGGATACGAAGCTGAAGGAACCTGGTATGCGAACGGACGTTCCAAAGGACCGCGGGGCCACTGCTCCTGAATCTCCTATCTCAGCGGTGAGTATTCTGTTTAACGGGAACCCGCTGGCGATCTGGATCTATGACACGGTCACGCTGAAGTTTCTGGATGCCAACCAGAGCGCGCTGACGCAGTATGGATATAGCCGCGAGGAGTTTCTTGAGCTCAAGCTGAGCGACATCGTGATCTCCGGCGAGGCCGAAGAGATCCCCTGCCGCCCGCTCGAAGGCCAGCCGGGACCTGCGGCCGATTTGGTGCAGCGCCATCGGCGCAGAGATGGCACGCAGTTGAATGTAGCGGTGCGTTCCAACGAGCTTCATCATCTTGGGCGAGTCTGCAAGCTGGTGATCGCCGAAGACATCACGGAGCGCTGGCATTTGAATGCGGAGCTGGTTCAAATGGCCCATCATGATGCCTTGACCGGGCTTCCTAACCGTACGCTGCTGGCTGACCGGATGGCCTCGGCGATGAGTTCGGCGCAGAGACTGAAGCACAGGACGGCAATCATCTGCGTCGATTTGGACAACTTCAAAAAGGTGAATGACTGGTACGGCCATACGGTCGGGGATGAATACCTGAAACATATCGCCGGGCTGCTCACCAGCCGCCTGCGCGGAATGGATACCGTGGCGCGGCTGGGAGGCGATGAGTTCGCGGTCGTGTTGGGAGAGATCAGCAGCGCTGACGCTGCCGGCCTGGTGGGGAAGATGCTGTTGCAGGCCTTGAACAAGCCTGCGCTGATCGGCGGCTACACCATGGAGCCGCGCGCCAGTCTGGGCAT
This sequence comes from Acidobacteriota bacterium, assembly GCA_021800195.1. Classification (GTDB taxonomy): domain Bacteria; phylum Acidobacteriota; class Terriglobia; order Terriglobales; family Acidobacteriaceae; genus Granulicella. Next base: position 2,054 of record JAJYZE010000331.1, on the reverse strand, counting down.
CGCCATCTATCCGGACCACGGCTCGGATATGCACCAAGTATGGCGCGCAGCGGATGCGGCCATGTACCGGGCCAAACGCGCCGGCGGCAACCGCTTTGCCGTGGCGGGCCCGGATGCCGGCAGCACCGCCGATGACAGCCAGTCGCTGGACGGATCCCTGCGCGGAATGCTGGCTGCGGGCGGGCCCCTGTTGCACTATCAGCTCCAGTACTCGGCCCAGGGCGGATTGCGCGCGGCCGAGGCGTTTCTCAGGCTGAAGGATCACTGCCAGGAATATATCCATCCTGACCGGGCGATCGCCCGCGCCGAAGATAACGGGATGATCTATCCGGTGGGACGCTGCGTGGTGGATGCGGTCTGCCGCCAGATAGACCAGTGGAACAAAACGATGACCAGGCCGCTACGAGTCGCGGTAAACATCTCGCCCATGCAGTTGAAGCGCAAGGAATTTGCTCAGGAGACCGCAAGGTCTTTGAAGAGGTGGAAGATTGACCCGGCGTGCCTGGAGATGGAGATCATCGAGAGGGCGATCATCAATGTGGATGAGATCCTGCCCGAAATGCAGGAGCTCTCCGGCATGGGGGTGAGGTTTACCGTGGACGACTTCGGGACAGGGTACTCCTCCCTGCAGCATCTGCACCGGCTGCCGATCTCGACTGTGAAGATCGACCGCAGCTTTGTCCATAGACTGTGCGATGCGTCCAGCAGCTATCCCATCGTCAAGGCCATCATCGCGGTGGGGCACAGCATGAAGATGGAAGTTGTGGCCGAGGGCGTCGAGCAGGAAGAGCAGAGGACGATCCTCAGCCGGCTGGGTTGTGACGGGATGCAGGGATACCTTCTCTCCCGGCCAGTGCCGGCGGAGGAGCTGGCCAGGCAGATGGCCAAAGTCCCCGCGGATAGAGACGCCGACCACAGAATCGGTCCACCTTCGGTCCGCCCATCTGGAGCCGCGCGGAACATCCGTCCTCTAACGGCTTAGTCCCTTGGTCAGACCGGGCACGCAGTTGGGTGCAAAGCAGAGTCTGGATCTGATCTTCGCTCGGCAGGGCCTGCATCCGGGATGAAATCCAAGGGGTGGGTCCAGCCGGGTTGAGCGCTGGCCGCAGTGCACCCGTGATCCGGAACGTCATCTTCTTTTGTGGGGTAGAGATGCAGGTCCGGGCCGCGCGTCCTCGACCGGCGCAAGCCCGCTGCAGGGCCGCGTGGCCGGAGATGCCTTCCATGAGGAGCCTGCCGCAATCCGCTGGGACCGCCGCGGAGCCCTTCTAGGCGATCTTCTGGAGAAGGGAGGAAGGCGCGCCTTCGAGAGTCGCAACGAAATTGGGCACGCGGAGTCGAAACCAAATTGGGCACGCGGCAGCAGAGGCCGGCAGACCTGTCTCTGCTGGCAGCGATCAGATGCGCAGGTAGGCGGCTGTGGAGAACAGGAGACTGCTCGCGATGCTGAGCACAACACCGCAGATGAAGAAGAAGGGAGAGTTGTCGGAGACAAAGGTAAACAAAGGTTTCATGGTCGTACCTTTCTGATGGGTTCCTCGATGCCGCCAAAGTCTGGAAGCGAAGAGGTCCTGTGCCCCGAAGATCGAACCGAAGGAGTGAACTCCTTGAAGCCCATTCGGGAACACAACGCAGAAAGGCAACTCAATTGCCAATTTTTATTTATTTGAAATCAATAAGATAGAGCCAAACGGGAAGCAGAATATGCAGATCCTTGCACATACCGCGTCACCTTGTTTGCCACTCCCCGCCGCCATGCCGGCAGTCGGGGCCCAGGCCGGGAGTGGGTCTCCGAGAGCCGCCGACGTTCAGCCGCGCCTAGCTGTCTGCCGGTTTGCTTCCGCAAGCCTTGCCGGCCCGCGCCACTTCTGCCGTTGCAAATCCTTGGGGGAGTGCGCCTGTGGAGACCAATGAACTGATTTGAACGGATCGATGAACTCCTCGAAGTCATCCCGCGATCCTCGAACTCATCCCGCGATCGTTTGGGAGGCCAAGGCGGCCTGCCCGGCGGCCACGCGCGTCAGCCGGGCGGTGACTTGCATCACTCCCGGCCA
>JAJYZE010000330.1 GCA_021800195.1 Acidobacteriota bacterium | reverse complement strand
CCAAGGTGACGTATCGCAGTTGTGCCAGGCCATGGCTATCCAGGGCGTAGACGCAGGCCAGGGAGCCTCGCATCACCACTGCCGAACGCGGCGCCAGGATCATCACTCGGGCTCCGCTCTGGAAGCCGGCGGTTCCATAGATTCCCACACGGATTCCATTGGCTGGCGGGAGCTGCAGCTTCACCTGAAAGCTGCGGCTGGAAGGGTCTGCTGCGGGAACGATCTGGGCTACGGTTGCCACCAGATCCTCACCGAACCCTGAGGATGTTCCGGCGACCGCGGTCGCCGAGGGCGCGCCTTCCATCTTCACTGGCACCTTCATCCCCACTCGCACCGTACTGATCAGCGACTCATCCACCTGCGTATACAGTTGCATAGGTCCATCGTGATCTATCTGCAACAGCGGCGTCCCGGGGGATGCCAGCGTTCCAGGATCGGCCAGCCGCGCCGTGATCACACCGCTGTACGGCGCTCGCAGCCGTGTATATCCCAGTTCTGTCTCAGCCTCCGCCACCGCCGCCTGCGCCTCTTCGCGCTCTGCGCCGACTGACTGCACGTGCAGTTGAGCAGCTTCCGAGCGCTTCTCCACCTCATCGAACTCCTGTGGACTCACGCTGTTTTGCTGCCTCAGTTCCTGGTAGCGAGCCAGCGTGCCGGCGGCCAGCGAAGCATCGGTGCGCGCCGCCATCCACTCTTTCTCCACGGCAGCCTCGGCGGCGTTAGCTCGGTTCAGCGCTGCGCGCAGCGCCGCGTCGTCCAGGATCACCAGCACCTGGCCGGTGCGGACATGCGCACCAGCCTGCACCAACACCTGGCGGATGGGTTGGGGCACTTGCGCAGAGATCTGAGCCGACTCCACCGCATGCACGGTTCCGTTGGTCCACACCCACTGGGGCTCTGGTTGTCGAACGCTTTTGACAAGTTGCGCGGAGACGCTCACCGGAGCTTGAGCCACGGGCGGTGCCTGCCTGGAACAACCCGTCGGCAGCGCCACGGACATGGAAAACAACAAGGGTAAGGAAAACAGAGGGTACAAGGACTTGATCGAGCTCTTCATTGCAGATTCTCCGCTGAGTCAGGAGTAAGCGCGCCGGTGGCATAGAGCAACTCGGCATACGCCATGGTGTTTCCATAAACCGCTTGCCAGTAATCGGTCTGGCTCAACCGCCGGGCATCCTCCGCACGCAGCAGATCCGTCATGGTGGTGAGTCCAGCCTTGTAACGGTTCCGCATGATCCGGAGGCTTTCAGTGGCTTGCCGCATGGAGGACTGAGCTGTCGCCACGATGCGCTCAGCCGTCACATGCTGGCTGTAAGCGCGGCGAACCGCCAGGCGAATCTGGTCTTCGCCGGTCCGCTCCTGGGCCGCGGCCTTCTCGCGCGCCGCCTCTTCCTGGGCCAGGCGAGACCGTTTCCCCATCGGGAGGATATCCATCGTGAGTTGAACCCCGGCAACCCAATTGTTGCCTCCGTTGCCGACAAAGGAACTCCTGTCCATCTCCCAGTTGCCGTATGCGCTCACCTTGGGCCCAAAATCATCCCTGGCTGCCTTGGTGGCTGCCGCCTGCGCCCGTTGTTGCTCTTCCAACGCGTGCAGATCGGGCCGCATCTTCAGGGCACTGGCAATCTCTTCAGAGAGCACGCCATCGGGATAGTTCCGCGCTTCGATTGGCGTCAATGCCGGGCGAACCGGCATTGCGCTTCCCATGGCCGTCTCCAACCTGGCCCAGGCAATATCCATCTCTCCCTGGGCGGCAATCAACTCCTGCTCCCGCTCGGAGAGGTTCACCTGTGCAGCCAGTGTGTCGGAGTCCACAGCCAGCCCGGCTTTTACGTTGGCCTTGGCATCCGCCAGCAGCGCTTGCGCGGTGGTCTGCTCGTGTTGGGCAACATCAATTCGCCGTTGGGCAAACAAGATCGACTGATAGGCCTCTACCACGCGCAGAACCGTCGCCTGCTCTACCGCATCGCTTACCGCCGTCGCACTTCCAGCCGCCAGCTTGGCGCCCTTCATCTGCTGTTGGGTTTCAAACCAGTCGAAGATCCTCCAAGAACCGTTGAATCGGGTAACGAAGTCTCCTACGGGAGCGGGTTTGTTCAACGAGTTGAGCGCAAAATCGCTCTGAGTGAACTGCTGTTGCCGCAGCCTGGTTCCAAAGACATAGACCGGATCGTTGCCGCGCGAGATATCCTCGGTGAAGTTGAAAGTTGGGAACAACCCGGTTCGCGCTAGGGTGGCTCCCGCACCCGCGGACTGCGCATCCGCCTTTGCTGCTGCTATCTCTGGATTCCTTCCCAGCGCCCGGTCAATCGCCTGCCGTAGCGTCAGCGACGGCTGCTGTGCGGCGGCGGAGAGGGAACTGGCCCCCAAGAGCCCTCCAAACAGCACAATCCATCCTTTTCTCAGACCTGCTATGCGCATACCCTCCGGCCCTCTGCTTGCAGCATTTCTTTTGAAATCGATGACGGTCAAGAGGATACCGCAGCGGTAACTCTCACCTCAATCGAAGTCCACGATCCTCAGTTCAGCGGTGATCTCGGAGATCCCGGGTGATGCTGCTGACACTATAAGAAAGACATCCATGGCCCCAATCGTTACAGAGAAGGGAAAAATATTTTGCGTCGGTCCTAAGATCGCTAAATTCTAAAGAATCGCCCCAGCCAAGCGAAGAGGAGACAAGCCTTCGCCACCAATCCGATGGAAGGAGGGTGAGCCGCCGATGCGCGGTGGATCGTTCCGACACAGCTGCAAGGCGCCTGAGAGTTTGTCGAAGACACACTGGAGCAGCAGACGGGCCGCAGCCGATGGTGGAGCGTCTGACGCTGTTACACAGTCAAGCGCAGCTAGGTAACGGATTGGAATAGTTTTTTGCCCGAAACTTTGTTCTTCAACAAGGTTCTGCCGGCATTTTCAAGCGGGCTATCCGTGCTGGCTTCCTGTCGCCGCGCTGATCGCAGGGTAGAGAACTCCATCCGAACCGGAAGTCCGTGCTCCCGCAGCGGATGGTCTTCTCCGATGGATCCGTTCAGGACACTTCGCCCCAGGCTTGCGCTCACCCTCGGGCAGTTCCAGCCTTGCCTGTAGCCGTCACTTGGTTGCGGGTGCAGGCTTGTCCGCGGCGCTCTTTGCAATCCGCCGGCACGGCGTCGCGATCGGGCACGGAACGCGATCGCGCCGTCAATCGATCGAGATTTTGCGCAGCAGCCTGAAGTCGGAGAGCATCTTTCCGGTTCCCAGCACCACGCTGGCCAGCGGATCATCCGCAATGGTTACAGGAAGTCCGGTCTCCTCGCGAATGCGTTTGTCCAGATTTTTGATCAAGGCTCCTCCGCCGGTAAGCACGATACCCCGGTCGGAGATATCCGCGGACAACTCCGGCGGGGTACGCTCCAGCGCCACGCGAATCGCATTCAGGATGGTGGCAATACTTTCGCCCAGGGCCTCGCGGATCTCCGTATCGTCAATGGTGATTGTCTTGGGCACGCCTTCAATCAGGTTGCGCCCCTTAATTTCCATGGATAGCGGTTTGTCCAGCGGGTAGGCAGAGCCAATATCGATCTTGATCTGTTCCGCGGTGCGCTCCCCCACCAGAAGGTTGTACTTGCGCTT
>JAJYZE010000329.1 GCA_021800195.1 Acidobacteriota bacterium | reverse complement strand
CGCACGCCGCGGATCGCCTTGGAGAGCCATGAAGCGAAATGGCTGCGTGTGAAGCCGGGCGACAGCATCACCTTTTCAGTAGAAGACCAGCCAATGACGGCGCAGGTGATGGCGGTCTATACCGTGGACAGCCGACATACCTTCTCGCGCGCCGGCTTTGTGCTGCCGCGCGCCTCTCTGGCGGGGCTGCCGGTGGTGTGGTACGGCGGCGTACATTGCGACCCCAAGAACACCGCCGCTCTGCGCCAGGCGCTCTATGAGCGCTTTCCCACCGTCACCGTCATTGATGTGGCCGCCACCTTGGAGGTGATCCGCCAGGTGCTTCTCCAGGTGATCTACGTGATTCAGTTTCTGGCGGCGTTCAGCGTCTTTGCGGGTCTGGTGATTCTGGCCAGCGCCATCGCCGGTACGCGCTACCGCAGGATCCGGGAGGTGGTTGTACTCAAAAGCCTGGGAGCGACTCGCCGGCGGATTGCTGCTATCTTCTCGATCGAGTTCGCTGTGCTGGGGTTGATTGCGGGCCTGGTGGGCTTGGTCTCAGCCAATCTGCTGGCCAGATGGCTGCTGCGGCACACGCTGCACTTCGCCTATGCCTTCCAAGCCTGGGGTAACTTGGGAGCATGGCTGGCCGTGGGAGCGATGACGGTGGCAGCAGGTTGGCTGGCCAGTCATCGCGTGCTGGGGCAAACGCCGCTGGAGGTTCTGCGCGAGGAGTAGCCCCAGGGCTGTTGCTCTTCAGGTGCGCTTGACGATAAAGGCCGTCTTGTCGTCGATCAGGGCTTCGTCTCCAGATTTTCGAAGGACCTCATCCTGCTCCTGGGCGTAGTCCAGAAGGGCTTCGCAAATCTCCCGGGCGGATTGCTGGTGCTTTTGTTGCAAAATGCTCTGCAGACGTTCGCGGGCCTCGGGATCGGAGCCGTCGTAGACGCCGTCGGTGTAGAGCACAAGAATGTCACCCGGGCTCATGAGGGTGATTTCGATAATGTCATCGGATTGGATCGGCCGATCGCGCCAGCTCATGGAGAAGTAGCGGCGGCGATCGGGATGGTCGGCGGGGAGTTGCAGGCCGAGGGCAAGAAACTGTGCAACCTGGGCTTGATGTACATCCATCACCCGTCCATACTTGGCCGAAAAGACCAGTGGGGGTGGATGTCCAAAGTTGGCAAAACGGAACTGGCCGCCGGGATGGATCTCGCCATACAGCATGGTCGCGACCTCACGCGACTGCTCTGCCTCGCTGATGCCCAGAGCGTTGCGCGCGATGACGGACTGGGCCATACGCAGATTGAGGTTCTCAAAGAGCTCGGGCGTGGTCTTGCCGTAGTGGTCCAGGTCAGAGAGCACCAGCGCGTGGAAGGTGTCATGCACCGTGGAGGCGATCTTGGCGGAGATGATGCTGTGGCCTTGGGCGTCGACGATGAGCACGCCGGCGATAGAGTAGAGATCCTCCAGATCTTCGGACACGCGAACCTGTTCGGAGCTTTTGGAAAAACGGTACTCGTTCTCCATCTCCGGCCGGTAATCGGGGCGAGATTGCAGCCACTGGATGTGGTCGTCCACGCAGTTCCGTGGCCGGAAATCGGGTCCGGCGCCGGGAGGGAAGGGTTCCAGGAACTCCTCCGCCAGGCGCTTGGCATATCGAATTCGAGCGTCGATGTCGTAGCGCTGCTGAAAGTTGATGTACTCGAAGAGATCTCCGCCGACCGTGCCGGCGGGTATGGAGTCGCCAAACATCTCGATACCCGTAATGCGCGGGATCGCGCCTTCCACGGGCATCAGCCGCTGGCGAAGGTACTCATCGATGCTGGGAGGGTTACGTTTCTTGGCCATGGGATATGCTTCAGATCTGTCTGGATCCTGTTACTTCCAGAGTAGCGTATTGTAGAGGGCGGGTCGGTGCGGAAAGCAAGACGAGGCAGTGGAGCGCCCAGGTTGACCCGCCGGCATATCCCCCCTTACACTCACAAAGGCGGCTGATTATGGCTCCTGCCGAGCCTGCGGCTGCCGTGCATCCTGTATTGCCCTCTCGTTCAATGGTAGGACTAGCGACTCTGACTCGCTCAATCGGGGTTCGAATCCCTGGGGGGCAACCAACCGCTCTGGTTGCAGGTACTAAGTGGAAGGGTCACCGTAATCGCACGCTTTGGCGTCTCCTCCAACCCTCCGAACCAGCCCTCCGCCACCTGTTGCTCACGGCAGGTTCTGTCCAGGCTCACCACCTTCACAGCCTGCGCGTCCTCAAAATCCGCCTCGTCAGGATCGTTGAACGCCAGATGCCCATTCTCCCCAATCCCCAGCAGGCAAAGCTGCGGCTTTGCCTCCCGCAGCGCCTCCGCATAGCGCCGGCAAACCTCTTCCGGTTCCCTGGCGCTCCCATCGATCTCCAAAAAACTCCTCATCTTCGTATGCGCTCTCAGATTGTCGCGCAGATAGCGCCGGAATGAAGCCGGATGGCCCGCATCCAGCCCGATATATTCGTCCAGATGAAATCCGCTGACCTTGTTCCAAGGGACATCCGGCTCCGCCACCAGCGCGCGCAACACCTGCAGCTGAGAGGCGCCTGTCGCAAACATCACCTGCAAAACGTCCTGCTTTTCGCTCAGTTCCCGCATCGCCTTGGCCGCCGCCGCTGCCGCTGCGCGGCTGGCCGCTTCGCTATCCGGATAAACTTCAACGTGCAACGCGTCTGCCTGGAACTCGTGGATCTCCACATCCCTGTCTCCCATCACTCTCGTGTGCCGATACAGCGCAGTTCACGCCCGCAAGCGTCCCGAATCAGGGACCGCAGCCGCTTACCCCAACCATCACCTATCCGGCCCATCTCCATGCTTGCACTCTCGACAGCAACCCGGCAAGGCTCGCACGAACTCACCACCCGCAACCTTTGTACCGTGTCTTTTCGGCAAGGCTGCGTGACGTGGTAGAGGGGGATTGGTAGTGTCGAAGGAGAGCCCGACAAGGGCGAGGAGAACCGACATGGCCAAGGATGTGGAAGCCGAGATTCCAGCCAGGTTGCGGCGGGTTCATCGGAAACTGGAGCGATGGCGGAGTAGGCGGCGCGGGCGATCGCCGCTGCCGGAAGCGTTGTGGAGGGCGGCAGGGGAGGCGGCACGGGAGCATGGCGTATCTCGCACCGGGCAGGTCTTGCATCTGGAGTATGGCAAGCTCAAGCGCATCACGGAGGCCGCACGGTCCACATCGGCTACCGGTGGCAAAACAATATCGCGCACCTCCCGCAGACCAGCATCGCGCACAGGCAAGAGCAGCGCCCAAAGGCGAGCGGCCTTTGTGGAACTGGCACCGTTAGCGGCTACGGTATATTCACTCCAACAGTTACGCTGCAATGCTTGCGGTCAGATCTTCACCGCCCAGGCGCCCGAGGGCGTAGGTGAAGAGAAGTACGACGCGACCGCCGCGGCCATGATCGCGCAGATGAAGTATGGCTCGGGCGTGCTCTTCCATCAAGAGCACAGCCGTGCCGTCATGGAATCGCTGCACGCCTGGATGAAGACGCAGCTCGATGAGCATCTCACCGAGCCGAACTTGGGGCTGGGGCAAGCCATCCAGTACATGCTCCGCCACTGGTCTGCGCTGACCCTGTTTCTACGTCAGCGGCGTGCTCCATTGG
>JAJYZE010000328.1 GCA_021800195.1 Acidobacteriota bacterium | reverse complement strand
CCGTGTTGCAGGTGCGCATCAACCGCGGCCTGAACTCCAACCATATTCGGATCGGTGATGGCTTTGACGGAACGGTCATGAACGACGTCCTGGGCCGATCCTGCCAGCCATCCGCTTGTGGGGGTCAAGGCTCCGCTGGAGTGATGAAGACCGATGGAGATTCCAGAAATGAGGTGGCCATTCCACGCGGCGCCGCGGTCAGTGGCGTTGTGGTGGGAGCGCACAAAGCAGGGCTCTTCAAGGGTGAGGGCGCGCTCTCGTTACAGATCAACGCCGTAACGTTGGGGGCCCAGGCTTACCCGATCACCACGATGGTCTGGTCCCACACCGGGGCGGACAAGTTGCCCGGCACTGTAACCAACAGCGTTGGTCTGGGAGCCGTCGGAGCCCTGATGGGCGGCGCCTTCGGTGGCGGAGCCGGGGCGGCCATTGGTGCGGCCGCTGGGGCCGGTACCGGGTTGGCGGCTTCGGCCGCCGTGCCGCGGGGCGCACTGATCATCCCACCGGAGGCGGTGCTTACCTTCCGGCTCGCCGCTCCGGCAACCGTCAGGACAGTCTCGCAGGAGGAGATGGATCGCCTTGCCTCCGCGGCCGGACCATCCCAGCAAATGATGCGGCCGGGTCCACCTGGATACTACGGCCCGTACGGTGCCTACTAAGGCCGCCCGAGTCACGGAGGACCCCCTTTGGACCAGGAGGCGCCCTCGGCCAGGCCGAGAGCTTAAAGGATTGGAGCCGGCGACCGCCAGAGCAGCCTGAAGTCATCTGGAAGGAAGTCATCTGGAAGATTGATCCAACCGAAGGCGGGAGAGCGTCGGAGGAGCGGCATCGCCGTTCCTCTTTTCATTTTGGGGCGATCGGGTTCTTGGCCACCCCAGCTCTGCATCCGGCCAGGGAGCGTCCCGGACGCCGCCTCCCGACGCTCGCCTTCGGGCGACAGGCTCCGCGCCGCCCTGCATCCTTCGCCGGGGGCATCTGCATGCGGCCGCCGCTGGGGGACCGGACGGAATCTCCTGGGGCCTGATTTATACTCTGTGGAGAGCCCCTGCGAGCAGGAGAGCGCTTCTCCCCGGAGACGCGTGCCTCGGCCCTGCGCAAAAATCCTGGGCAGCGCGGTCTTGCGTCCAAGGCCGTCATGAATTGAAGGTCTCTAGCCAAGCATGATTCGTATTCTGCAGCAAGACAGCCGCATCGTGAAGCTTCTCTTTGCGCTCATCATCGGCGCCGCCATCGTCACCATGGTCATCACCCTGGTCCCCGGCATCTTTGACAACGGCGAGGTCAATGATTCCAGCGCCTACGCCACAGTCCACACTCCGGGTCCGCTGGGCCGGATCTTTGGCCAGACCAGGTCCATCCAGATGGCGGATGTGGAGCGGGACGCCGATGCGCAGATGCAGCAGCAGCAGTTGCCGGACTTCTACCGCAGCTTCGTCCTGCAGCGCGCCGGCCAGATTGAGGTCGAGCGGGCCGTCCTGGAGCAGGAGGCGGATCGTCTGGGGCTACGTGTCTCCAGCGGCGATCTGCGGAACTACCTGCAGCATGGACCTTACGCCGAGTATCTCTTCCCCGGCGGCAAGTTCATCGGCGAGGACCAATACATCAACTTCGTGGAGTCGGCCTTCCATCTGCCGGTGGCGGACTTTGAGAGCCAGGTGAAGTCGGAGCTGGAGATTCAGCGTCTGCAGGCGCTGGTTACCGGCGGGGTGAGCGTCTCCGACAGCGCGGTGCGGGCCTCGTATCTCAGCAGCGGGACCAAGGTGAAGTTTGACTACGCGGTGATTCCGGCGGCTACCGTCAAGGCCGCCATCAACCCCACCGATGATCAGCTCCGGGCCTTCTTCAAGAAAAACATGTCGCTCTATGCGCACGCGGTTCCGGAGGCTCGCAAGATCACCTTCTTCAGCTTTGAGGACGTGAGCCTGCCCGGCGGCGTGCCGGCGGTGAGCGATGCCGCCGCCCAGGCGTACTATCAGGCGCATCTGAGCCAGTACCAGACCCCTGCGCAGGTCAAGACCCGTCACATCCTGATTGCCGTGGCCAAGGGCGCCAGCCCCAGCACCGTAGCGGCGGCCAAGGCCAAGGCGGAGGATGTCCTGAAGCAGCTCAAGGCCGGGGCCAAATTCTCTGATCTGGCCAAGAAGTACTCGGATGATCCGGGCAGCAAGGATCAGGGCGGCGAGCTGCCGTTGATCGCCACCAGCGAGCTGGATCCGGCTTATGCCAAGGCAGCCATGGCGCTCAATCCGGGCCAGACCTCCGGCCTGGTACGCTCCTCCTTTGGATTTCACATCATTCAGACGGAGGCCAAACAGCCGGCTGAGGTAAAGCCGTTTGCGGCGGTCAAGGCCTCCATCGTTGAGCAGTTGCAGTCGCAGGCCGTAGCCACCGCTGCCCAGGCCTACGCCGCCCAGCTTGTGGCGGAGGCTAAGAAGACCAGCCTGCAGCAGACGGCCGATGCCCACAAGTTGAAGCTGGTGACAACCGGATTTATCGGCAAGGATGCGGTCATTCCCAGCTTGGCGGACTCCACCGGCCTGTTGGATGCGGCCTTCAACGCGCTCAAGGGAGCTCCTCCGGCGAGCGCATCGACGGGCGAAGGCTACGCGATCTTCCAGGTCAATGACATCCAGCCGGCGCACGCTCCGGAGTTTGATGCCTACAAGTCGCATATTCTGGACGACTACCGCACCCAGCAGGAGCCGGAGCTGATGAACGCCCAGCTCATCAAGCTCTCGGATCTGGCCCGCAAACTGGGCGACCTGCACAAGGCCGCCGCGCAGATGCATCTGCAGGTGCAGACCAGCGATCTGGTGGGGCGAGATGCTCAGGTTGCCGATGTCGGCTCGCTGAGTGGCGCGGCGGCCGTGCTCTTCACCATGCCCGTGGGGGGCATCTCCGGTCCCATCAATGAAGGGGCAAACGGCGCCATCCTTCAGCTTGAGCAACGCGTGCAGCCTACCCCGGCGGAGATCCAGCAGCACTTTGAGGCGACTCGGGAAACCTTGCTGGATCAGCAACGTCAGGAGGCCTTCAGCGTCTTCGTCGACGCGCTCATGAACCGCTATGAGAAGGCTGGCGCCATCATCTACAGCAAGAAGTCCACCCGGATTCCGCTGGGCAGCTAAGGATCTCCGCGATCGGCCGACTCGCCTGGCGCAGGCACCGCGACGCCGCCTGAAAGATTCGCTTTTCGCTCTGCAGCGTAGGGACGGCGGCCAGCCCCCCATCCCCGGCCCCACTTCCTTTGAGATTCTGAATCGCTGGGCGCACCTCCTCGCCTTCTTGCGATGCCGGAGGGTGACTGCGAAATTGGCCATCACTTGCCAACCGATTTCTTTTATCTTCCCCCGAAGCTCGCAGCCCTTCCTCCAAGGGCGAATCTTCGGCGCAAGTCTTCAGCGCGAGTCTTGAGCGCAATTCCTCAGTGCGCATCTCTGGCTTGTGCAAGCGCTCTCTGGCGTGGTAACGTTCCACTCGCATTGATCTTTTGCAATCTATCGTTGTGAATCCAAAGAATTCTGTCCTCTTTCAAGCGTTGCCTCTCTGGACGTCCTCTCTGGATTCCTCGGAAAGAAGGCTGTGATGGAAGCTCGTCTTCGGTTGCTCCCGCGCCTGCGCTGCGCGTTGGCGGTCTGCCC
>JAJYZE010000327.1 GCA_021800195.1 Acidobacteriota bacterium | reverse complement strand
CATCCCACGCGACTACAACAAGCTCCCCGGCTACCTTTACTGGTCCCTGCACATCGTTTGGCTCTTCCCCTGGAGTCTGTTTGCTCCCGCGGCTCTGGTAGTGGCATGGCGCAAGCGGGACCAGATCCTTTCGCGCACGGCCGGCTCCTTTCGCGACCAGACCGTGCTTCTGGCGCTGGCCTTCAGCGCTCTGCTTCTGGTCTTCTTTTCCATCTCCACCAATCAGGAGTACTACACCTTTCCGGTCTATCTCCCGCTGCTGATGCTCCTGGGCGCAGCGCTGGCGTCCATCGAATCAGCCGTCGGCTCCCTCGACCGCACCCTCCGTCGTGCGCTCTCCTTCACCTTCGCCTCCTACGCAACGCTCGGCCTGGCCATCGCAGCAGCGCTTGCCTACGGTCTTTGGTCATCGCGAAACCTCCCCTTCGCCCCGGATATTGGGCAGTTACTGGCCTACCGCAACGTAGCCGGATACACCCTTTCGTTGGCGCACTTTTTCGATCTCACCGGCCCGTCCTTTGCCGCCTTGCGCCTGCCGGCCTCGCTGGCCATGGCGGCCTTCCTCTTCGGTCCGACCGCCGCCTGGATCCTCTATTATCGAGGCCGCCTCTTCCATGCCATTCTCTGCGTTGCGGCTGCCGGCGGTATATTCCTGATTGCAGCGCAGATCGCCTTCGTGCGATTCAATCCCATGCTCTCCTCGGCGAACTTCGCCCGGACCATCATGCAACTGGAAGACTCGGGCCGAATCTCCCGCGACAACGTCGTTCTGCTTTTTGGGGATCAGTCCTTTGGCTCCTCCATCCCCTTCTATCTCGACCGCCGCGTCGATCTGGTGAACGGCCGAACCACCTCCATGTACTTCGGCAGCACCTTTCCGGACGCTCCTCCCATCTTCCTCACTTCGGCCGACCTTTTGTCCCAGTGGGGCCACGGCCCGCGCAAATTACTCTTCGTCCCGCCTGATCTTCGCAACCAAGTGGACCATCTCCTCGGGAACCGCCAGATCATCCTGCAGCAGACATCCGGCAAAGCTCTCCTCACCGACCGCCCGCTGCATCAACCTTGACCGTAATGGACGACCACCCACCTTCCCGGAGAGACTCTACTAAGCCGTGACCTCCCTCTCGCCCAACACGATCGCACCCATTGCCGAGATCCCGCCCCCGCGCGCCCACGCGGGCGTCACCGGCCGGCGGCGCTGGCGTGCCTCCTCGCTGACCCTCATCTTGGCCGTCTGGGCCATCCTCCAGATCGGTGGGTTGTTCACTCCAGGTCTTCTGGATGACGTCGATAGCGTCTACATTCAGGTAGCCCGCGAGATGCTCCAGCGCCACGACTTCATCACCCCCACCGTGGACGGAGTTCGCTTCTTTGATAAACCGCCGCTGATGTACTGGATGGCCGCCGGCTCGATGCATCTTTTCGGGGTCCACGATTGGGCCGGCCGTCTGCCCCTGGCCTTGGGCGTACTCGCCTTGCTGCTGGCCGCCTATGCCCTCGGCATCCGTTTCTACTCCGGCGTGTCGCCGGCGGAGCATCCCGACCGCGGCGGCCTGTATGCCGCACTGATCCTGGCCACCAGTATCGGCCCTTACCTCTATACCCGTTTCTACATTCCCGACGTTCTGATAGCCCTGTGGATGACCATCTCCATCCACCTTTTTCTCATCGCTCTGGACAGGATCGAAGACCGAATCCACAACCCGACCCCTCACCAACCCTCCGCTTTGCTCCCTTGTCTGGGCTTCGCCGCCGTGACTGCAGTCGATTTGCTCACCAAAGGATTTATCGGGATCGTCTTCCCTCTTGGCTTTGTCCTTCTCTATCTGGCCTTCACGGGCCGACTAAAGCTCCTCAGCAGATTTCACCCGATCGCCTCGACGGCTACGTTCCTGGTTCTTGCCGCGCCCTGGCACATTCTGGCCGCGGTTCGCAATCCGCCCATCCCGATGCCTGCCGGCGTGGGTCTTCCTGCGCGCGCCGGCTGGGCCTGGTTTTATCTGTACAACGAGCACATCGCCCGATTCCTCGGCCGCCGCATCCCGCACGACTACGGCCAGGTCCCCATCCCCATCTTCTGGGCGCTCCTGCTGCTCTGGCTGGCACCTTGGGTCGCCTTCCTGCCGGCCTCGCTCAAGGACGCCTGGCGCTCGCTCCGCCCCTGCCCGAAACGCAGCCAACTTCGCTTCGATTCCGACCTGGACCTGTCCGCTACGACGGTGATGGATCGCATTGATCCGGACCGAGCAAAGGAGGCAGCCCTTAGCTGCTTCCTCTGGGCCGGCGTCATCCTGGGCTTCTTCACTGTCTCCTCCAGGCAGGAGTACTATCATCTGCCCGCGCTGCCGGCCTTGGCTCTGCTGGTGGCAGGCCTGCTGGCCCAAGCCGACGCCGAGAGCACAGAGCAAGTCCGCAGGCAGCGTCAAGCGGAAACGATCAAGCAGAGCCTGGCCGTGCGGCAAGCGGAGCGATCCGCAATCTACTTTCTTGTTCCCATCGGTCTCCTGCTCTTCGCAATCTGCGGCTACTTCGCCCTCACTTCCCCTACGCCGCAAGCTGGGGCGACGCTCAACCAACTCCTGAGCTCAAACCCAAGTGACTACGACCTCTCGCTGGGGCATATCTTCGACCTGACGGGACGAGCGATGGGATTCTTCCGCGGACCGCTGCTCGCCGTGGCTTTCGGCATGTTCACCCTTGGCCCCATCGCGTACTTCGTGCGCCGGCGCCACAGCCTTGCCGCCAACTTGTTGATCGCCGCCGCCATGACCGGCGTGCTGCTGGCCGCGCATCAGGGCCTGGTTCGCTTCTACCCAATTCTTGGGTCCAAAGACCTGGCGATGAAGATCGACGCACAGTACCGGCCCGGCGATCGAGTCATCGTCGACGGAGAACTGACCGCAGGCTCTACGCTCCTCTTTTACGCCCCGCGCTCGGCAGCTCCGGTGCTTCTGGTGAACGGACGACGCAACGGCCCGTGGTTTGGGAGCTTTTACCGCGACGCTCCCAACATCTTCCTCGATGATGCGCAACTCGACCATCTGTGGGCCGGCTCCCACCGCATCTTCCTGCTCACCTACCACCCTGCGGCCCGCGCAGCCAATCTGACCACGCACGCGCCCGTCTACTCATTCGCCGTCAACGGCGGCAAGACGGTGCTGAGTAATCGACCGTAACCTCCTTGCCCTTCCAAGAACCCCATGCCACATGGTCAGCGATTCCCGACCTGGCGAGCGAATCCGCCCCTGGTCCTGGGTCTGGAGTATCCATCTCCCCGCTCCCTCCCCACTCCCTCCCCACTCCCCAAAGAGCCGTTGGAGAGACTACCCCCGCAAAGCTGTCTCAGGCGGAACTTCCCCGGCTCATCGAGGGTAAGTGATTGCAGAGCAAGGAGTAATCTTGTTTTGTGGTTATTGATGTAGGCATGTAAGAGTCTATAGTAATCTTTTAATGGAAGCTTATTTATTGTAGTATAAAAGCATGTACATCGCGAAGGTCCCCAACCGCACTTCGCCCCCCGCCATCCTCCTGCGGGAGTCCTTCCGCGAAAGCGGAAAGGTTAAAACCCGCACCCTGGCCAATCTCACCTCCTGGGCTCCGGAGCGGATAGAGGCCCTGGATCGCGCCCTGCATGGCGATTTCGATCATGCCGCGCTGAGCGAACCCATCCTTGGCCCGGGCTTCGGGC
>JAJYZE010000029.1 GCA_021800195.1 Acidobacteriota bacterium | reverse complement strand
AGGAGCGCTCCTGCCGGCCGCATGGCGAGTGTCCAGAACAGTGCCTCCGCCACAACCGCCAGGGAATGATGAAAGGTGGCGCCCACGGAATCCAGGCAGTAGGTCAGTAGAAAGAAATCAAAGGCATCCAGCGACCAGGCAAGGAAGCACGCCAAAAAGACACGCTGCTGGCTTCCGCTCAACGCCCGGAAAGGCTGCAAAAGATTCATCGCCTCTGGATCCTCAAACACCCAGTTCTGCGACAGGCCCCCTGCCGGAACCGGCTTCGGATGCCTCCTGTCGCCCTCTGGCCGAGAAAGCTCAATCGATCCAGGTCTCCTTCAGCAACTTCATCGCAAATCCCAGCCAGCCCGAATCCCAAATCGCCGGGAAAGATGCGAGACGGCTTCAGCGCCCTCCTCCATTCTGCGCGGCTCGATCACCCCAGATGCAGGACATAGCGGCCGTCCCTTCCGGCGGCCTACCTCTACAGTTTGGCCCGCAAAGGAACTCCCGGATCGACAAACGGAGCCTCCGCCGCGCCCGGGTTCGACTGCAGAATCTTGTGGTGCAGGCAATAAAGCGCCAACTCCAAGCGATCCGCCACCCCCAGCTTGTCGTAGATCTTGCGCAGATAGTTCTTCACCACCTGCTCGGTGGTTCCAATCTGAAAGGCGATCTCCTTGTTCCTCATGCCGCGGGTGATGCAAGTAATGATCGCCAACTCCTTCTCGGAGAGACGCGGCTGCGCCCTGGGGTTGGTCAGCATCGACGCCTGCTCGCGATACGCGTCGATAACCCAACTGATGGACTGATTGTCGATCCAGGTTTCGCCGGCCGCGATTTTGCGCACGCACTTCACAAGCATGTCCGGGGAGATTGACCGCGGCACCACCCCGCGCACCCCGCGGCGGAACAACTCCACCGTATTTCCCTCGTCGCTGGAAGAGATCTGCACAATCAGCTTCGCGTCCGGCGCACGCCGAAGCAGCTCGGGAATTGCATCCACAGTTCCGGCGATCAGGTGCCCTTCCAGCAGAACCACATCGGTTGGAAAGCGCAGCAGAGCCGCGTAGAGATTCTCCAGAGTCTCCGCCTGGGCCACCACACGGATGTCATCCTCCAGAGCGAAGACCTTGCGCATTCCCACCCGGTAAATCGCCTGGGAGTCAGCCAGAATCACTCGGATGCCGCCCACGGCCTCATCAAAATCGCTGTCCGAGCCCAATCCGTCGGGATCCAGATCCGGCTTGCCTCCCTCCGGGGCATCCTGCCGCTTCCTTGCATCTCGGTCGTCAAACGCTTCACTCATAACTGCTCAGCCTCTAAACGAGTATTCATCGATGACCGCCGCGGCCATGGACTTGCCTTCCAACCACTGGTGGCGAACAATCCGCCCCACGCAATGAAGCAAAACATCAACGGCACCGCCCATAATCGCCGCCGGCATGGTTAGCTCAAACCGAACCTCCGCTCCAACCGGCGGAAGCTCCGGTGCTGCGAACAGCAGCCCATTGGCAGACACGTCCTCCGTCACCCCTGGGTACTCTTTGTCAGCGGTGTGAAGAACAAGCTCCAAATGCAGCGGAAAGCGCACCGCCGCTCGCACCGGGACACTCTCGTAAGACTTGTAGAGAGTTGTCAACCGATCCCCCTTCCAGGCATGACTCGCCCGCGCTCTTCCAGCCGAAAGGTATGGAAGCGTGTTACTAAAGAATTCTAATTCACGCACCGCCCTCCCCAAAACCTTTTTGCAAGCATTGGCCCATACCGCGTCACCCCTTCCGTGACAGAGCAGCAGCCCATGCCTCTATGCCAAAACCCCTCTTTTCCCATTGCGAAAGCTGCTGAAATCCGCGATACTTAGGTGTTCGGACTTTTGCTTCGGCCGGTTGCTCTGGTCTTGCCCTTGGACCGGCCTGGGTGGATGTGCATCTCCCAGGTCAAACCCCAAGTTTGGGCTCCCTCCTTGAACCCGCCGACCGAGGCCCCCGATACGAAGACCACTGCCTTTGGAGAGGATCTACCCTGTGTTGATGATTCGTCTGGCGCGCGTTGGCGCCCGCAAGCAGCCCCACTACCGCGTTGTTGTTATTGAAAAGGACCGCGCACGCAACGGCCGTTCGCTGGAAGTGGTTGGAACCTACAACCCCCGGACCAGCACGGCCACCGTGAATCTGAAGCGTGATCGCATCGATTACTGGACAGCCCAGGGTGCCCAGCTCTCCGAGACCGTCAGCAAACTTCTGGCCAAGCAGCCTGCGATCGCCGGCACCCCTGCGCCGACCCCTGCGTCGGATGTGACTCCCGCCCCAGCAGAGGCAACTCCTGCCGTATAGGTAATCATCCCAAAGATAACTTTCGTGCCGCTTGCGTAGATCCAAAGATTATCGTTTAACCCGCTTCATTTGCAGTACACTCAGCCAAGCGAACACCGCCCTTTTTGATGTTTTCAAACGTAGAACTTTCGAACTGGATTGCAGGGTTTGGACCGCATTGTTGTGTTCTGCGCCACACCTCAAAGCGGCAACCAACGGGACCCTCCCACCGTGGAGAAGCGGCTGGTGCTGTGGTGCTAGCGGATTTCTCTCTAGAGGTGTAAGAGTGTCTTCTTCCGATCCACTTCAAGACAACAAACTAGCTGTCTCGGAGATGCAAACTCTGATGACTGAGATCACACGAGCCTTGGTTGACGATGTCGACGCGGTTCGGGTCGAAGTCATCAGCGATCAAAATTCCGTCGTTCTTCGCCTTCGTGTCGCCAACAACGACATTGGCAAGGTGATCGGCAAACAGGGTCGGACGGCTCGCTCTCTGCGCACCATCCTTGGCGCCGCCAGCATGAAGCTCCAGCACCGTTTCTCGCTGGATATCGTCGAAGCTGACCAAGACGCTCAGAGCTAGGGGAGATTTTCCTGCGACGCTCATCATGGCCGAGCTTGCAATCTTGCTTGAGTTCTCCTGCGCTTCGTTCCGCGTTCAGGGCTTGCTCCGTGTCTTGCTCGCCTTCAGATTGCCGATCTTTTCAAGTGAATCGTCCAACGAGGGGGTCCGCCCAGGCGGCATCGCCTTCCACGGGGTCTAAGCGGCATGGCCATTCCACCGTGAGGCGCCTCCCCACGCAGCACATGCGAGCCATCCGAGACCGAGCGCCAAAAGGGGCTTCTCAGGAGGGACCTTGGGCCAGTCCTGTCCAAAGCATCTGACCCAAACATGCCCACAGCATGGCGGATTCGAGGCTCAGCCGGCCAAGAAGGTGCAAGCTATACGCGCGCAATCGATTGATGAAACTCTTGACAAACTCTGAGTTGCCCAACAAACTCCCAGGAGGCATCCATGCAGGCTAGGATCTCTGACGCGCCTTGGTTTCCCATCGCCCGCCTGCTGCGGCCGCAAGGACGTCTCGGTGAACTCCTTGCCGAACCGCTCAGCGACCTCCCGGGAATCTTCACCGTCCAGCGCGAAGTCTTCCTGGTTACGTCCGCTGCCGCTCAGCCGTTGCCCAATGCCGCACCCCTGCGGATCGAAGACCACTGGTGTCCCTCGGGGAGAAATGCCGGACGCGTTGTTCTCAGGCTCTCCGGTTGCAGCTCAATCTCGGCAGCCGAAACCCTAGCCGGACATACCTTGGTCATTGCCGGCAGCGATCTCCCCTCACTTGACCCCGGCTCCTTTTTCGTCGGCGACTTAACAGGTTGCACTCTATGGGACTCCGCCGCCTCCGAGTCCTGTGCTCCTCCCCGCTCCGTCGGAACTGTGACGGGGGTTGAGTTCATCACCACCCCGGACGGCCGCACCCGCCTGCAAGACGCCGCGCCCTTGCTCGCGGTGGAAACTGAAGCCGGCGCCGATCCCGTCCTTATCCCGTTCGTCCTGGCCTGGATCGACTCGGTCGACATCCCGGCTCAGCGCATCACCATGCGCCTTCCGGAAGGCCTTTTGCCCTCTGTCAAGAGACCTTTCTAGCAGGTATGAGAATCTCGATGCCGGGTAGTGGGTCAGTTTGAAATCAGCAGCCCTTGAAGGCTGGTCGCGATAGGGGCATCATAGAGACATGCCTACGCGCTCAAGCAAAGCCCATGATTTCGCGACCGTCGCTAGAAGAGTTGTCGAACAGGCTATTGGCGAGCAGCTAGACGGAAATCCGCTAGAAGACCCAAACGCCAGGAAGAATCTAGCGGCAGTTGCTCTGGGAAAACTGGGCGGGGCCAAAGGTGGACGAGCGAGAGCCGATAAGCTCTCACCCGCGAAACGTAAACAGATCGCGAAAAAGGCCGCTGATGCCCGGTGGGGAAACTCATAGACCTTCGCCTGAATCTGGTTGTCCATCGTTGAACGGCAATAGCAAATTCTGCCCGTAACGTGGGGCGATCCTATCCAACTTCGCAAGGAAGTCGCCGTAATCGTTGCTAAGTTTCATGGTCGCAACTACTGCGCCGAGATGTTCACGCAGTTTGGGGTATCCCAAATTAGAAGTGAGCCGCTGAAAATACTTGTGGACAGGGCGCCCCGCCTCGTTACGGCGCACAGCCTTCTTAAGTTCGGTCAGCACGTTCGGCGCCAGCCTCTTGTAAACAATGTCGTTCGTCAGACAGCCAAAGTATTGAGGACGCTGCACAGAGTCCACGCGATAATCCAGACCGCGCAGACGGAATAGGTGCTCATAGTAGTCAGCGGGGAAGGTGGGGATGTAAGGCTGGAGCTCCTTCGCGATGAAGGCTTCCAGAATCCTCGCCAGCGCATCTACTGGACGCTTGTACTGGTATCCCGTAGCCTCGTCAATGAGAGCAATGATTCCAGTGTGCGCCAGCGCACGAATAAGGATGTCGGCAGAGATTGCAATGTTCTCTTGGCTGGGCAGCAGCTTCCGCGCATCCCGCGCCTTGAGAAACACGTCGCAGATCATGGGGTAAAGTTCTCCACGCAAGCCGTGCGCCGCGCTTCCACCGCGTCCGGGATTCTTGAACATGTAACGGGAGTTCAACCCTTGCATGAGGTCTTCGCTGATGAACTCCCGCAAGTTCGCGGCGGAGAGAATGGGTGGCAGGTTCGCTGCATCAGCATCTTCCCTCGCCCGCAACCAGTGGGAACCGCCGCGCTTCCCGCCAAGGGACTTCACCAAGTCTCTTTCTGAAACCAAGCGAATTATTTCACCCTCCACGACGATCACGGCACAGGGGATTGTATGCCCGACAATCGGCAAGTCGCCTATCGCCTCTGGCGTATAGACCTCTCCGCCTTGATACCGAGCCCAGCGTTCAGCAGCAGCCTTCTTAGCGAGACTGGTGCGTTCTGCGGGGGTTAGCTTAGCCATCCGTGCTGCTCCTGAGCGACTCCTTCCATCGGCGCCATTGCTTTCAAATTCATCCATAAATCACCTCACCAGTGCCAGTATACACATAAGTGTTGGCATAAAATAAAGTTTGTGCAAGTATTGACATAGGCGCCAGAGGTAAGCATAATGGTCAGTATGAATAGGCTAGACAATTCGGCTCAGGCGCAAGTGATTCGGTGCCTCATCGACGGTTGCTCCATCCGGGCCACCGTCCGCATGACTGGCATATCCAAAAATACAGTCACAAAACTTTTGGTAGAGATGGGCTGCGCTTGCGCCGACTACCACCACCGCAATGTGCGCGGCGTGAAGGTGCGGCGCCTCCAGTGCGATGAAATCTGGAGCTTTGTAGGCGCAAAGAAAAAGAACGTGACCCCAGAGCAAGAGCAAGCGGGATGGGGAGATGTATGGACGTGGACGGCGATTGATGCTGATACGAAGTTGTGCGTGACCTACTACGTCGGAGACCGTGGCAAGCATTCCGCGTTTAGTTTCATGGACGATTGCCGGAAGCGCATCGTAGGTCATCCCCAGATCACCACAGACGCGCACAAGCCCTATCTAAAGGCCGCGGAAGCTGCATTTGGCGGTGACGCTGATTACGCGATGCTACATAAAATCTATGGAGCATCTGGCGAGCCTGAAACACGGTACAGCCCTGCGACGTGCATCGGCTGCGACATGAAGACGATTAGCGGTGTACCTGACCCTAAGCATGTCAGCACTTCATTCGTGGAGCGGCAGAATCTGACGATGAGGATGTCCATGCGCCGCTTCACCCGGCTCACGAACGGGTTCTCGAAAAAGGTAGACAATCATGGTCATGCCGTCGCACTCTACTTCATGTATTACAACTTCTGCCGCGTCCACAAAACCTTGCGCGTGACCCCAGCAATGGAAGCTGGATTGGCTGACCACGTTTGGACTGTTGAGGAATTGGCGGCGCTATTGCCTGAGCCGCAAGCGAAGAAGCGCGGCCCTTACAAGCCCCGCAATTCAAACTGACCCACTACCCGATGCCGGCGTATCTTGTCCACCAGCGTTACCGGCTTTTCCCAGACGTATTCCCGGACCAGAGGGAACTCGCCAGAGATCTTTGCCCGATGCGATCGATGAGATGCCGCAAAGCTCTCTTTGGGACATCTGTCCGCAAGGAGAAAGCTGGAAGCAAGCGGGGACGCCTCGGACAGTAAACTGGGAAAGACATGATTCCCACCTTTGAATGGACGCCCGCAGGCATCAACTTCCTCGATCAGACAAAACTCCCTCTTGAGGAGACCTATGTTCTGGCCACAGACTACCGGCAGGTCGCCGCTATCATCCGCGACATGATCGTCCGCGGCGCCCCGGCCCTCGGAGTCTCGGCCGCCATGGGCGTCGCCATCGGCATTGAACGCAGTACGGCTTCCGACTGGGCCAGTCTCTCGGCTGAGGTGGAGATCATCTGCAAGACCCTGGCAGAGACCCGCCCCACCGCTGTGAACCTGTTCTGGGGCATCGCGCAGGTGCGTGACCTGTACACTCGTCTGGCGGCTGCCGGGACGCCCATCCCCCAGATCAAGCAACGGGTGGTCGCCCTGGCCAAACGGCTTTACGACGAGGACATCGCGCAGTGCAAGGCCCTCGGCGCCCACGGGGCCAACCTTCTGCCCCAACAAGGCGCGGTGCTTACCCACTGCAACGCCGGGGCGCTGGCCACCTGCGGCTATGGCACCGCCCTGGGCGTCATCCGCGCCGCCGTGGAACGCGGACATCGCCTTGAAGTCCTGGCCGACGAGACCCGTCCTTACCTGCAGGGAGCCCGCCTGACCGCCTGGGAGCTCATGAAGGACTCCATCCCCACGACCGTGCTGTGCGACAACATGGCCGGTCACCTGATGAGCAAAGGCCGCATTCAAGCGGTCATCGTCGGCGCGGACCGCATCGCCGCCAACGGCGACACGGCCAACAAGATCGGCACCTACAGCGTAGCGATTCTAGCTAAGGAGCATGGCATTCCGTTCTATGTCGCAGCCCCTTTCAATACGATCGATCAAGAGACGGCAAGTGGCGATGGGATTCCAATCGAGCAACGGAATCCGCGCGAGGTTACGCACTCCAGCGGCCAACAGGTGACTCCCAATGGCGTGAACATTGAAAATCCCGCCTTCGATGTCACTCCAGCGCGATACATTACCGCCATCATCACGGAGCGGGGCGTTCTGCGCGCCCCTTACTCGGACGCAATCCGCTCCATGGCCGCGGCCCCTTGCGCCGCCCTGACGGCGACCTGACCGCGCTGATCACCAAGCCGTCTGTCCCGGCCCGTGCGGTTCCTGAGCCGTTGCCTCGGGCGGACGACAAGCAATGATCCGCTGATTTACAATCAAATTTCAGCAAAGACGTTCTCCCCGTCGATGACTCCAGCCATCTTCAATCCGCGAGCCCACTCCCTTATCCGTGGCAACTTTCTGGTTTTCGCCAGCGTTGCCCTGGCCACCTTGATCTCGCGTTTCCCTGCTCTGCACGTCAATCTCTGGTTGCTGATCCCTCTTCTCGGCTGCTGCGCCGGCATGGTGGACACGCTGCGTTGCCTGCAGAAGCGGTGGAACTTTTATCACGGCGGGGTCATGCTGTGCCTGTATATGGACCTGATGGCCATCATGCTGGTGCTCTTCTTCCTGGTTTACCCGTATCTCCTGTGGGTGGGCGAGGCTTGAGAGTTTTCAGAGAGACCTTTCGGGACGAACCATCTCCATCGCTCTTTCCGGCCGCCCTGACGTCCGGCAACGTCTCGCGCCGCGCTCCACGATGCCAGTCGTTTTGAACCAACGGCTGAGAATCGCATCGGACCGCGATCCGCCTGTAAACTGACTTTGCGCAATGTCCGACAGAACGTTTTACGTCACCACGCCGATCTACTACGTCAACGCTCGCCCCCACATCGGCCACGCCTACACCACCATCGTCGCCGATGCGCTGGCGCGCCGTCAGCGCCTGCTGGGAGACAAGACCTACTTCCTCACCGGAACCGATGAGCATGGCCAGAAGATCGAGCGATCCGCCGCCGCCGCCGGTGTCCAACCCCAGACCTTCGCCGATCAGGTCTCCGGATCCTTTGCCGGCCTCTGGCGCCGCATGGGAATCACCCACGACGACTTCATCCGCACCACCAGCTCCCGGCACAAGCAAGCGGTGCAGCATCTCTTCGCCACCCTCTATGAGCGTGGCTTCATCGTTCTGAGAAGCTACACCGGCCAATACTGCGTCTCCGATGAGGCCTTCGTCGATGTAGCGCCCGGTGAACCCTGCCCGGAGTGCGGCCGCATCACCGAAACACTCTCAGAGGAGAACTTCTTCTTCAAACTCTCCGCCTTCCAGCGTCCGCTCCTCGATCTCATCGAATCCGGCCAGCTCGCAATTACCCCGGAGACCCGCCGCAATGAAGTTCTGAGCTTCCTCCAAGGCGGCCTCAAGGATCTCAGCATCTCGCGCAGTTCCTTCACCTGGGGCATTCCCGTTCCTGAACCTGCGGCCAGCACGGCGGCGCAAAAGCACGTCATTTACGTCTGGATGGACGCCCTGGCCAATTACATCACCGCACTGGGCTACGGCAGCAGCAACGAGGATCTCTTCAACGCCTTCTGGCCGGCCAACGTGCACCTGGTGGGCAAGGAGATCATTCGCTTCCACTGCATCTACTGGCCGGCGCTTCTTCTGGCGCTCAACCCCGAGCTACAGCATAAGAGCAGCGAAGCGCCCCCCGCCCTCGCGGCAGAGCGGCACAGCGCATGGGCACGGAAGTGGCTACCCCAGGCCATAACGGCGCACGGATGGCTGCTGTTTGAAGAGTCGAAGATGTCCAAGTCCCGGGGCAACATCGTCCGCACAGAGACAATTCTTGACGCCTTTGGCCCCCTTTGCCCGCCGCCGGAAGCGGCAACGGACGCCGCTAGCACGCAACCGCAGCGCGATCTCTTCGCCTCCGATGTCCTGCGCTACTTCCTGCTCCGAGAGATCCCCTTCGGCCAGGACGGCAGCTTCAGTTTCGATGCCCTGATTACGCGCTACAACGCCGACCTGGCCAACGGCTACGGCAACCTGGTCAGCCGCGCGCTGAACATGATCACTCAGTACTTTGGCGGATCCATCCCTTCTCCATCGTTGGATCATGACGGCGGCCAGGACCCTGCCAGGAGGGAATGTGGAGCCATGGCAGAAGCGATTCGTGACGACTTCCAGGCCATGCAGACGCGCTTGCATCCCCTCTTCGATCGTTTCGCCTTCCATGATTACCTTTTGGAAGTCATGCGTCTCATCTCGCGGATCGACAACTTCCTTTCGGCATCAGCCCCTTGGAAGCTCGCAAAGTCCAGCGACGAAGAAGACCGGCGCGATCTGGCCACCACTCTTTTCGTCTCCGCTCAGGGCATCCGCCTTGCCACAGCCCTGCTCCATCCCGTTCTTCCCTTCGCTACGGCCAGAGTATGGGCCCAGCTTGGACTGGGCAGCATTGAGGATGCCGCCGCTCAAGGAAGACTCAAGATGCTGCACTGGGCAGAGTTCAAACCTGGAACGCAACTAGGCGCCCTGACCACCATCTTCCCCCGTGCCGACAAAGGACTCGCGCAGAAAATGACTGAAATGGAATCCTCTATCGCCCCAGCCTCCACCCCCTCCATAGGGACCGAGCCGGCAGCCGCGCTTGCGGCGGCTGCCGCCAAGCAGGAAGAGCCCACCGCAAATCCCTCCATCAGCATCGACGACTTCGCCCGGGTCGAGATGCGCGTGGCGCGGATCGCCGTCGCCGAGCGCATCCCCAAGGCCGACAAACTACTGCGTCTGGAGGTCGAGCTGGGCGACGAAAGGCGCCAGATCCTGTCCGGCATCGCCGAGTGGTACACCCCCGAGGATCTCCTTGGCCGCCGTATCATCGTGATCACGAACCTGGCCCCGCGCAAGATGCGCGGACTTGAGTCCCATGGCATGCTTCTGGCCGCCAGCCAGGACGGAGGGAAACCTTACCTGGCGACCGTTCCCGAGGAAGCTCCCCTTGGATCTCGCCTCAAGTGAGCGCCCCTTTCTCTCTTCTGGACACGCAATCCTGATGCTTATCGACTCCCATTGCCATCTCGACAGCTACCCGGATCTTCCGGCAGTGCTCGCCCGCGCTCGTCAGGCCGGCGTGGGTCAAGTTCTGGCGATCGGCATCGGCGACGGTCCCGAGACCATGCATCGGGCTCTGGAACTGGCTCATGCTCACAGCCGAGATACTCCCGAGGTCTGGGCCTCGGTCGGCATCCATCCCCAGGAGGCGCATCGCTCCACCCCGGAGGCTTTGGCCAAACTCTCTACCCTCGCCCGAGACCCGCGCTGCCTGGCCATCGGGGAGATCGGGCTGGACTACTACCATCTGGACAACCCCCAGATTCCCGTCCAGCAATCAGCCTTCATCGCCCAGATCAGGATCGCCGCGCAGGCAGGCAAACCCATCATCATCCACTGCCGCACCTCCGACCTCGCCACGCCAGCCGCAAAGGCCAAGTTTGCCGCGGCTGATGCCTGGGAGGATCTATTCCGCCTTCTCCATGAAAATTGGACCCCCACCGGACTACCCGGCATCATGCACTGCTTCTCCGGTAATCAGCAACAGGCAGAGCGCTCGCTGGCTGCCGGCTTCTATCTCTCGTTTGCGGGCAACGTGACTTATCCCAAGGCCACCATCCTTCAGTCCGTAGCCGCCGGCGTGCCTTCTGATCGTATTTTGGTCGAGACCGACGCTCCTTTTCTGGCACCCATTCCGTTCCGCGGCACCACCAACGAACCCGCGTTCGTCACGCATACAGTCCACTTCGTCGCGGGGCTGCGCGGCGTCTCGACCGCCCAACTCGCGGAGAACACCACTTCCAACTTCGGGGCGCTGTTCCCCGCGTCAAAGTCTGGTTCGCAGCGCGTTTGAGGAAGTGTCGACAGGACCCGGCAAGCGCATCTTAAATATTTGGCAGAAGGGAGCAAACGATGGCGGCTGATAACAGCTTCGATATTGTGAGCAAAGTCGAGATTCAGGAAGTCAAGAACGCAATCGACCAGGCGAGCAAGGAGGTTCATGCGCGCTTTGACCTGAAGAACTCAAAATCCTCCATCACCCTGGAAGGACAGGACACCGTGCAGCTGGCCTCCCAGGATGAGTACACCTTGAAGGCGGTGATCGAAATCCTGGCGCAGAAGTTCGTCAAGCGCAACGTCTCCCTGAAAAATCTGGAATATGAGAAGGTGGAACCGGCAGCCAACTCCTCGGTCCGGCAGAAGATCAAACTCAAGCAGGGAATCTCTTCGGATGCCGCCAAGAAGATCGTCGCCGCCATCAAGGACTCCAAGCTGAAGGCGCAGGCCAGCATTCAGGGAGATACGGTCCGGGTGACCAGCAAGGATCGCGACACGCTCCAGCAGATCATTGCCCTGCTGCGCGGCAAGGATCTCGGCCTTGAACTGCAGTTCACCAACTATCGCTCCAATTAGATTCATCTTGGCGCCGGTGGAGCATGGAGCCAGGCCGCCGTCGGTTGTTTTTTCCCGAAAGCCTTCACCCCCAGCTCGAAGAAATTGGCCGCAGCAGAAGAGCCGTGCTGAGTCTGCAAACCAGCTCGCTGACCGGTTATCGCATCCCAGAAAATCAGCCGGAAAGACAGCCAGAGAGATAGATCGATCCGCAGCTTCAGAACCGGCTTCTTCCGCCAGCGCGGTCGGAATAAGGATCCAAGAGCGAACGTACCGTTCCATTCCGGGGCTTTCGCGGCAGACTCTCCCCTGTATCCTTTCTGCCACCGTCACCGTTGATCTGCGTCACCTGCTACTCTTGAATCAGGGATGAGCACGATCTCCATCGCGACGGCAGCCGAGGTCTTTGAGCTTCTCAAGGACGATCTGGCGGCGATTGAAGTCGAATTCGCCCGACAGTCGAGCTCTCCGGTCGCCGTCGTCACCGACATCGCCAACTACCTGATCGCTGGCGGAGGCAAGCGCATCCGCCCGCTGCTGCTTCTTCTCTCCGCCAAGAGCCTCAACTGTGGGAGCGAAGCCCGCATCCGCATGGGTGCCGTAGTAGAGATGCTCCATACCGCTACCCTGGTGCATGACGACATCATCGATGAGGCCAACCTGCGCCGCGGCCGACCCTCTTCGAACACCACCTGGGGCAACGCCAAGTGCGTGCTGGCAGGCGACTGGCTTTACATGCAGGCCTTCCGCACCGCTCTGGACGAGCGCAACTTTCGCATCCTTGATCTGCTGATCTCCCTCACCCAGGAGATGGTGGAAGGCGAGCTGCTCCAGATGGAGAAGCTGGGGCATCTGATCAACGAGGAAGAGTACTTTGACTTGATTTATCGCAAAACTGCCTGCCTCTTCAAGGTATCGATGCAACTGGGAGCGGTCATCGCAGACTCAGCATCTGAGGCCGCCGCAATCTCCTGGGAGGATTCCCTGGGCGAGTATGGGCGCAACCTTGGCCTGGCGTTTCAGATCGTCGACGATGTTCTGGATCTGACGGCCAACGACGAGGTGCTGGGGAAACCGTCCGCCTCCGACTTGCGAGAGGGAAAGGCGACCTTGGCGGTAATCCATGCCCTGGAGCGCGGCACAGGAGCGGATCGTGAAGCGATCCGCACGGTACTCGCCGATCGCAGCTTTGCGCGCATCAGTCGCTCCGATATCCTGGAGATCCTGAACCGCCACGGATCCATCGCATATGCCATGGATACGGCCTGTGCCTACGCTGAAGCCGCCCGTCAGTCAGTCTCCGACCTTCCCGAGAGCGAGTACAAGCGCGCTCTGCTTTGGGTCCCCGGCTTCGTCACCAGCCGCAGCCGCTGAAAAGCCTCGACCGCATCCCTGCACGATAATCGGGCTACGGCGCGGAGCGCGCCGGCCGCAAGAATCCAGCTAGCCGCGATGACGCGATAAAGCATCTGCTATAAAGCGTCTGCGGGGAGGGATCAGGCGAGTCGGCGGGTCAAGCTTGACTGTCGTGCCCCCCATAGTGCCCCGGATTCCCGGAAGAGCTGCCGCCCGACATCCGGTGACAGGCAAACAGTAAAGCCTTACCCTTAACCACCTTCGTCCTCATCCAGCGGCTCCTCCAGCCCCTCCCGCTCGGCCTCGGCGACAGAGAGCTCCGGGAGATCTTCCATGTGGACGGGCCCGGCCCGCTCCGGCTCCAGCAACACCTGGACTCGGCTCTCCGCCTTGGCAAGTTGTTCCTTGCAGGCGCTGGACAACTGCATGCCTCGCTCAAACAGGCTGACATTCTCTTCCAGCGTCAGATCGCCATGCTCCAGGCGCTCGACAACCTTCTCCAACTCTGCCATCTGCTCTTCAAAGCTCGCCATTACTTGCTCCTTCTGTCCAGCCCCAGCACCTGGACGGCCAATCCATACTTGCCAAAGGGAGCGCTTACCTGCACACCCTGCACAGCATCCCGTACGGACTCCAGCATCCGCTGAGCGATCGCCACACCCTCGGCCACGGCCGCATCCTTGTCTGGCGCAGCCGCCATGCGCTCCAGAATCTCATCCGGCATGGACACGCGCAGATCGTTTTTCATGAACTCTGCGTTGCGCAGGCTGGTGAGCGGCCAGATCCCGGCAATCACCGGAATCCGAAAGCTCTCAATGCGGCGCAGAAAAGCCTCCAGGAGCTTGAGATCGAAGACCGGCTGGGTGATGGCGTACTCCGCTCCCGCCTCTACTTTGCCAGCGAAGCGGCGCACCTCGCGTTCGATGTCGGAGACCCCTGGATTGGCAGCAACCGCCATCGTAAAACCGGTTGACCCGCCGATGGGATTCTGCCCGATATCCAAACCATGGTTCAGGTCATTCACAATCTTCACCAACCCGATCGCATCCACGTCGAACACGGCGGTAGCATCCGGATAGTTGCCCATCTTAGGAGGATCACCCGTCAAGCAAAGGATATTCTTGAGCCCCAGGGAAGCGATACCCAGAAGCTCGCTCTGGATACCCAGCACGCTGCGGTCTCTGCAGGTGAAATGCAGGATCGTCTCGACGCCCACCTTCTGCTGGATCTGCAAGGATAGACTCTGGGCGCTCATCCGCGCGCTGGCGCGCGGTGAATCCGGCACGTTGATTGCGTCCACGCCGAACTCCGCCAACAAAGCCGCTCCAGCCAGCTCCTTGCTGCAGTCAATTCCTTTCGGAGGGACGATCTCCACCATGGTCACAAACCGTCCGCCGGCGATCGAGGCTCCGATACCCGATCTCGCTCGCAGGGGCTCCGGCTCGACGACGTCCTCCCGGAAGAGGAAACGCCCGCTCCTGCTCGCGGTCCCTCGGAGCCCGGCTGCAGCCGATCCGCTCACCTCGGCTACGGAGCACTCGCCCGCCCGCTGCACCCTGGGCGGGGTTGCCGCGCGGGCGGAGGCCTCGCCTGCGTCCTGCGCCGCCATCGCCCGAAGTGCGCTGCGCATGGCGCGGATGTGCTCCGGTGTAGTTCCGCAGCAGCCTCCCACCCAACTGGCGCCGGCGCGGACAAACTTGCGCGCAAAGCTTCCCATATACTCCGGCGAAGTGAGATAGATATTGCGCCCCTGGACGCTACGCGGCGTCCCCGCATTGGGCATGGCGACAACCGGCAGCCGGGTCACTGCCCTGATCCTCTCCACGGCGCTCAGCACAACCGTGGGGCCGGCGCTGCAGTTGCACCCCAAAGCATCGGCGCCCAATGCTTCGATGCGTGCAACAGCCTGCTCCAGGCTGGTTCCGTCGAGGCAGTTGACATCCTCTCCCAGGGTAAAAAGCACAGCCATCTTCAACTGCGGAGCCGCCTGACGCGCGGCCAGCAATGCCTGCTCCGCTTCGTCCATCGACATCATGGTCTCCAGCAGAAGCAGATCCACTCCCCCCTCCGCCAGGGCCTGAATCTGTTCGGCATAGGCAGCGCGCGCCTCCTCCGGCCCACGCTCTCCGAGCGACTCCAGCCGCAGCCCCAGCGGCCCTACCGCGCCGGCCACAAACGCCGGCCTCTTGCGGCTCTCCCGGATCCCATCCACGCATTGGCGGGCGAGCGCGGCTCCAGCCAGATTGAACTCTTTCACCTTCTCCCGCAGACCAAACCGTTCCAGGCGAAAGCGGTTGGCGCCGAACGTATTGGTTTCAATCACATCGGCGCCAGCCTGCAGATACTGCTGGTGGACCGACCGCACCATCTCCGGCTGGGTGATGTTCAGCTCGTCATAGCACCGGTCAATGAAGACGCCACAGGCATACAACATGGTGCCCATTGCGCCGTCGCATAACGTGGTTCCACCCTGAAAAAGCCTCTCGACCTCGGCCTTCATCGATCTCCTGCCCTCTTCCAAAACGGAAAGTGCCTGATCTTCAATCGTATAACGCCGATTGGCCCAGGCTCCCTCGTCAGACGGATCGAACCCTTAGCGAGAGCCCGGCTGCGCAGGCTGATCATGGCTGCCTCCGCGAAGGGATTTCAGCCTGCTCCCACAGTACCGAGATACCCTACCCCGCTGTTATACTTGACGGAAGAAATCGCAGACTCCGCCCCTGCGGCGGCTACCGCTTGGAGTGTTGCACATTGAAGATGAGAAGTTTTCCTGCCCTGGCTGCTTCGGGCATGCTCTTGGCGATGACCCTGCTGGCTCTCTCTGGCTGCTATCAGGTGGTGCCTTACAAAATTACAACGAACGTGTACTCCAACCGGCCCGTGCCGCCCAGCCACCTCCAGGAGCGCGTCATGGCGGCCTACACCGCCAACGGAACCACGGGTGGACTTGAGATTATCGATGGCCTGCGCAATCTGCGCGGCAACATACAGAACACCATTCCAGAGTGGAAGATCTCCGGCTACTCCGAGGGAAATCCCGTCAGGATCATCAACTTCCCGGAAGAGACTACAGGGTATGTGCTCTCCTACAACGACGGCAATCTCACCGCAATCAACTACGGCACGGAGGCTTCCACCGGAGTGGTCTTGAATGACGGTGCCTCGCCCCCTTCTGCTGCAGCCGCCCCCATAGGCACGATGTTCGCCGGTGCAGACGAGCAGGCCGGAATTCTGATTTTTACCACGGGCGGCGTCACCTACAGGCTGAATCTTCCCGGTGTCGACAAAGCAGTCATCAATCCTGGCGCCAGCGTCGTCCTGGCGATGGTGCAGAACTCCAACACACTCTATCGCGTTGTGAAGCTGCCCGCGACCTCCATCCCCATCTATCCTCCAGGCTATGTGGACTGTGAGCCGATCCTGCTGCCGGCCTACTGCGTTGTCCCGGTAGCCGGCACCTATGACCGCCCGGTCAATGTCATCTTCTCCATCGATGGCAGCACCGCCTACGTCCTCAACTCCGGTCCGGAGAATGGAGGAAAGACAGCCAGCGTGGAGTTTCTGCAGACTGCGCAGCTCAACATTAATTTGGTTCCAACGGTAAACCCGCTCAGTTCCGGCGCGCCCAGTCCGGTTTCCCCTCTTCCCAACGGGGTTCCAAACCCGATTCCGATTCCCGGCGGCGTAACGGATGCCATCCCGGGCAGCACCTACCTGTACACTGCCGGTCAGCAACTCCAGACCTCTGGCCCGTATCAGGGCCGCTGGGCCGGCAATCTCACCACCATCAATCTCAGTACCTACAGCGTCAGCAAGCCGATTTCGATCTCGGACGG
>JAJYZE010000028.1 GCA_021800195.1 Acidobacteriota bacterium | reverse complement strand
CACCGCCGGCCGCCCGCTCCGCAAGCGTCGCTTTGTCCATCGTCGGGTCCAGCCCCTCTTCCCGGGTGACAGGACTGGACTCCCAGCCCGGGCGTAGCAACTACTTTCTCGGGAATAATCCGGCGCAGTGGCACAGGAAGATTCCACAGTTTGCCCGGGTGCGCATCGCAGGCGTCTATCCCGGAGTCGATCTGCTCTTTCATGGCAACCGGCAGCAATTGGAATACGACTTTAATATCGCACCGGGCGTGGATCCCAATCAGATTCGGTTCAGAGCCCTCGGAGCGCAAGCGGTGACGATCGATGCTCAGGGAAATGCGCTGCTGCATACTGCGGCAGGCAACGTCGAACTGAAGCATCCGATAGCCTACCAAGAGATTGCGGGCGTTCAGCATCCGGTTCAAAGCTCGTTTGAGATGGACAAGACGGGCCTCCTGCGATTCACCCTCGGCAGTTACGACCAAAGCCGACCCCTGGTGATCGACCCAATCTTGCTTTACTCCATCAACCTCGGCGGCTCCTACGGAACCGCAGGCATTGGTCTCGCCACGGATGCAAGCGGAGATGTCTATATCACCGGCAACACCTGCTCGGCCGACTTTCCCTCAACCGCAGGCAACTTTCAGACCATCCATACCAACCCACTCGCTGACGCCTGCGAGGACGGATTTGTCGCCAAACTGGACTCAACGGCTTCCACCCTGATCTTCTCCGACTTCATTGGTGGCGCTGACGGGGCGAGCACGGGAACCCATGTGGCCGTGGACAGCGGAGGCAACGTCTACGTAGCCGGCGCGACCAACGCCACAGACTTCCCGAAGGTCTCCAATATTGGCGTTGCCGCAGCCAAGCAGTGCGGCCTTACGAACACCGGCTTTGACTGCCCCCAGGGGTTCATCCTGAAGCTGAGTCCTGACGGTTCGCAGATCCTTTTTTCCAGTCTTCTGGGCGGCAGTCAGGCGAGCGGAGCCTACCAGGTGGGCCTGAACCCAGCGACGGGAGACCTGGATGTTCTGGGTGGCACCAATTCATCTGACTTTTTGCCTGCGCCTACTACGCTCGATACCAGCTTTGAAGCAGGCTCGTGCAGCAATGGCAATCCCTGCTTCAACGGATTCCTTTTAGGGCTGGATCCTTCCAGCGGAGCGCTGCGGTATGGAACCTTTCTGGGAGGGCAGGGGAACGTCTGGGCAATGGGGCTGGCCTTCGATCAGAGCGGCAACATCTACATCACGGGCAGCGCGCAACTTCCCTTGTCAAGCAGCCTGGGGAGCGTGACCAACACCTACGCTCCGGCAGGCGGAGCGACGGCCTCAGGAACGAGCCTCTATGTTCTGAAGCTGAATCTATCCGGCGCCACCCTTCGTCCCGGCTATCTGACGCTGGTGGAAGGCGACGCCGATACCGGCGGTTCAACTCTCGCCGTGGATTCCAGCGGAAATGCCTACTTTGGCGGTGGAACCTCCAGCCTGCATCTGGCGGTTACCTCCGGGGCTTACCAAGCCACCAACACCGATACGGCAGGGAACGGATGCCTTTGGGCGCCGGCGGTCACTCCGTTTATGCCTGCGTCGTGCGGGACGGGACTGGCCGGGAAGCTCAGTTCGGCCGGCGCACTGTCCTTCCTGACCTATTTGGGAGGCAACAGCCAGACCCAGGTGGAATCGCTGGGGCTGGACAGCAACCAGAACCTGTGGATGGCGGGCTCAACGTCATCGACGGACTTTCCGGTGACCACGGGCCACTACCTGATAACCCCGGGATACCTCTCACCCTTCCTCGCCGAGATGTCAAACGACGGAACCCGACTGCCGTTTGCAACATTGGTGGGAGGCAACTCGGGGCACGCATCTTCCCTGACGATAGACAGCAGTAACAACGTCTACCTTGCGGGATACATCTCGAATGGGCTGCAGACACCCAACGTTTACCAGACAAACTTTGCCGGCTTGAGCATGGCGTTTGTAGAAAAATGGGGAGCGGGCGCTGCACCAAGTATTACCCTTTCGACAAACAATCTGGCGTTCAACAATGTTCCGTTCGGCGCCGTCAGCGCTCCACAAACCATCACGATTCAGAACACAAGCAGCGTTGCAGCCGAGATTGGGGTGGAGCTGACCTCTAACTATCCGGGGCAGGCAGCGAACTTTGTAGATGCTTCCACCTGCGGAACATCTCTGGCCGGCGGAGCTTCCTGCACACTCACGGTGACCTTTGTGCCGGGAACGGCGCCGGCCTCCTGCGTGGAGGCGCAGGGGTGCAATGCAGCGGCGCCAACGGCCACGCTTGAGATCCAGACGAATGCGCTTCAGGGAACGCAGATCGTCTCCCTGAGCGGATCGACGGGCACGGCTCCCGCCGCCGCGCTGAGCCCCAATCCGATCGTCTTCCCGACCCAGGCTGCGGGGAGTACAGGCAATAGCATTCAGGTCGATATGGCAAACACGGGCGATATGAACCTTTTCGCCAGCAGCGTTGTGCTCAGCGGCCCGAACGCCTCCGACTTCCAGTTGGCCCTCTCGGGCTTTGGTCTCAACTGCGCCAATGCGTTCGCACCGGGGGAGTTCTGCGTTGTTGGCGTTACCTTCAGTCCGGCGGCCACGGCTAC
The DNA here is from genome assembly GCA_021800195.1 of Acidobacteriota bacterium. Classification (GTDB taxonomy): domain Bacteria; phylum Acidobacteriota; class Terriglobia; order Terriglobales; family Acidobacteriaceae; genus Granulicella. The sequence continues at coordinate 14,380 of JAJYZE010000028.1, read as the reverse complement.
AGGCACGCGCACGGCCACGTTGACCTTTACGGACAATGCTCCTGACAGCCCGCAGAGTATCCCGATCACCGGCACAATTGCGGGCCCCGATTCACTTGTGGTTTCGCCTACGGTTGCAGATGTTGGGCCGGTGGTCATCGGGGGCTCCTACACAACCACGGTCTCTCTCAATAATCTCTCTCCAAACACTGTCGACGTAACCAGCCTTGCGATTACCGGGACCAATGCCGGAGATTTTTCGGTCGCGCCGGAGTACTGTAGTGCAAGCAGCGCTCCAATAACGATCGCTTCCGGCTCCTCATGCGGCCTGATCGTAACCTTTGCTCCGACGAGCGGAGCCAGCGGACTGCGCACGGCTACGCTCACTGTGGGCACCAATCCAGCGATCAGCGGAATTCCCGCGATCACTCTGCAAGGAGACGCTCTCACAAGCTCCCAGACCTCAATCGGGTATTCGTCGACTCCCAACCCGATGAACTTCGGCGGACTGGAGGTGGGTGAAACATCCAATAATCAGAGCGTTTTGCTCACCATCAAGAACGTTCCTCCATCCATCTGTATTAGCAGTACGTCAGCCTGTGGGGCGTCGCTGACGGTTTCCTCCATCACCCCGGGCCTGAGCGATTACTCCGTTGTGGTTCAACCCAGCTCCTACTCCTTCTGCACGGCGCCACCATTCACAATCCCTCCCGTGGGTGGATACTGCACCTTCGAGGTGGTCTTCACGCCAACGCAGGCCGGGTCCAGAAACACCACGCTTACCATCAACAGCAACGATCCGCAGGGGCCGGTGCAGATTCCGGTCTATGGCAGCGGCCTGGCGCTCCCTCTGGGCGAGTTTCTGCAGACTGCCCTGAACTTCGGCAACTGCGCCATTGGCGTGGCCTGCCCACCTTTGAGCACCACGCTTGTGAACGAGGGACAAAGTGACCTGGCGATCAGCTCGGTAACCGCCAGCGAGAACTTTTCGGTTGCGACAAACTCCTGCCCCGCTTCGCTGGCTCCACAGGCAAGTTGCAACATCTCGCTGAGCTTTACCCCGCCAGCGGCCGGCTTCTTTACGGGAACCCTGACGATCTCTGACAACGCAGGGTTTAGCTCGCAGCAGATCGTGACGATGACGGGCTCAGGAACCACCGGACCGCAACTGCGGCTGTGGCCCGCCGCGATCAACTTTGGAAACCAGACGACGAATATGACGAGCAGCGCACAGACCATTGAAGTGGCCAGCACCGGCGACTCCACGGTGACCTTGCCGGAAAACGGCCTCTTTACCACCGGTGACTTCATCCTGGATGGCACTACGTGCGGTACGAGCCTGACTGCCGGGCAAACGTGTACGGCAAGCATCGAGTACAGACCATCGAGCTCTCAGCTTGTGGGGGTTGCTGAGTCCGGGTCACTGGAGGCGACGGACAATGCGACCGGTAGCCCGCAGATCGCCCTGCTGCAGGGAACCCCATCTCAAAGCACCACGGCAGCGACAACGACCACGCTTGTGTCGTCGCCGAATCCGGCGACCGCAGGAAGCAGTATCTTGTTTACGGCAACGGTGGCAGGACCCTCGGGCAATACGACTGTGCCCACAGGAACCGTGAGCTTCCTGAACGGAACGACGACTTTGGGCAGCGGGAAGTTAAGCGCCTCTGCTGCAGCCAGCTTCAGCACCTCTACGCTACCCGCCGGCACATACTCGATCACTGCTGAGTATAGCGGGGACTCAAACTTCAGCGGGTCAACATCGAACGTCGTTACCCAGGTAGTGAATGCAGCCGCCAAGGCCTCGACAACGACCGTTGTGACCTCTTCCGCAAACCCGTCAACGGTTGGACAATCCGTCTCCTTCACGGCAACGGTCGCCGGCGCGTCTGGCAGCTCCGGTGTGCCCACGGGGTCAGTGACCTTCATGGATGCCGGAACAACGCTTGGCCGCGGAACCCTGAATGCAGCCGGAATGGCGACCTACAGCACATCCTCTCTCAGCATCGGGTCGCAATCCATTACTGCAGTCTACAGCGGCGACTCGAATTTCAATGGATCGACCTCAGCGGCACTCACGCAGATGGTGAACGCCGCTGCCCTGCTATCTACGACCACGGCAGTTACCTCTTCGGTGAATCCTTCTGCGCAGGGAGAATCGGTGACGTTTACTGCGACCGTTCTCGGCCCGTCGGGCAATACCGTCACTCCCACTGGCTCGATCACCTTCTTGGACGGCGCCACCATGTTGGGGACCAGCCCGCTCAACAGCAGTTCGCAGGCGGTCTACACGACTGCGTCTCTCGCCGTAGGCAACCACTCCATTACGGCGGTCTACGGAGGCGACACCACCTTTGCGGGATCGACCTCCGCGGCGCTGACGCAAACCGTGAACGGGCCGGGCTTCTCCCTAAGCCTGAACCCGACAACGGTCACTCTCAACGCCGGCCAATCCGGAAGCACAATCATTACGGTGACTCCCGAGAGCGGCTTTGATCAGGCAGTTAGCTTTACCTGCTCCGGGCTTCCGTTGGCGAGCACTTGTAGCTTCTCGCCTTCCACCGTGACACCGAACGGAAGCTCCGTCACTTCAACTTTGACCATCGCGACTGACGTGGCAATGATCCGGCTTCACAGACCGTCTACTTTCGGTGGCCATGGAAGAGCAGCGCAGGGCATCCTGTTGGCTTGCATGCTGTTCGGCCTTGGCAGCATCTTCCGGGCACGGCGCAGGTGGAAGAGCTTCTTCTCAGCACTCGCCCTCTTTGCTGCATTGGGCTTCGCCTTCTCCGGCTGCGGCGGCAGCAGCATTGGAACCAGCAGCGGCGCAACCACACCTTCAGGCAGCAGCACGGTGACGGTGACGGCTACGGCTGGCAGCATGAGCAAGAGTGAGTCATTCGTTCTCGCCGTTCAATAGGAAAGAGAGCAGAACTGGAAAGCCCTATCGAAAGTGCAGAGCCCTAGGGCTGCTTTGGCCTGCGTCTGGGACTAGGCAGGTGACGATCTGCGTCATTGGACGTCTTGCGTGCAAGAGACACGCGTCCTTTGACGAACGAGCCGGAGGCGTTGGCCTCTTCTACTCGAACATTGCAAGGTAAGGGTCGACCTCCCTTTTGCAAGCCTCGGCCTTGCAAGCCTCGGTCCGCAGAGGGAAGTCATTGCTGCCGGCCTGCCTCTGTCTGGAATCTTCGGCAAACGCTCTCTGTAGAACGCAAAGCTTCCGGTCGAGCCAGGCCCTCTCGTCAGAACGGCTTGTTCTTCGCTTTTGGGTTGCAGTCGAATGGAATGTCTAGAGCATCCTGCATAATGCTGTAGACTACAGATGGCGACTCTTCCGCGAGGCAAAGCGTACGGCTAAAGCCTGCGAGGGGGAATATCGGGTAGTGGTGCCGTTTGAAATCCACAGGCTCTCGGCTCGGCGGTAAACTTAGGTCATGGCAAAACGACGGCTCCGCATCGTGAAAACAACCCCGAATCTGGGCGCAGTCTGCGAAAGGTGCGGTATGGGGTTCGACTCCGTTCTGCCGGATCGCTCCGCAGCCGAGGCTGAGATTTACGCTGCCTTTGATGCTCATGTTTGCCTGCCTTTGGATGCCAGCCAGAACGCTGTGCGGATCATCCGCGAAGCCACAGAAAACAAATAGCTATTCTTCCGCAACTAGAATCTTGTCCTGCATGGCCATGAAATGCTCATACCGCATCAGGACAGCCAGCGGATTGTCGTTGTCTTGAATTACCAGCGTCTTATCCAAGTTGCGCAGTTGGGTGACGTTTAGGGACCGGAGCCGGGTGATCCCGACATGCTGCACGCTTGGGTCAAGATACGGAATAGAAACCTGATTTGCTTTCGCCATAATTCCTCGTTAGGCCATGTTTTCGAGAGCCTTTAAGATGATTGCTTTGCCGATCTGCTGAAGCGGCTTCGGCTCAGGGATCAAACTGCATAGTTCTTCCAGCGTCCAGACATGATCCGTCAACCCGGCCTCTATTGCCGGAGTAACGCACAGGGTCTTGTGAACCCGGCAGAAGTTGTAGTGCATGAAGTACACCGCGATCTGATGCGCGTGGTTCTCCAGCTTCTTGCTGAAACCGTTGGTCGGGCGCGTAAATCTGCGCATCCCCATTCGCATGGAGAGGTTTTGCCGTTCAACGTAAGACGTACTGACATGCTCTGGATCGGGATCGCCGCTAACCACTTTCATGCCAGTTCCGATGCACTTCGCCGGGGAATAACGGCGCTGCTCGGCATCGGTCGGAGTGCCGTATATCTTCTGTAATTGCGCATAGTCCACGTCACATCCAAAAGCACCTTCTATGGCTTCCAGATAGTGTTTCAGGCCGTCCGTGGTGAGTTGCACACGACCCCGAATACGTTCGGCGCAATCTTCCATGAACTCCATTGCCCATGCGCCATCGCGTCCCCCAACGAGCCAAGATACGCAGAGCTTCGTATCGGCATCGATGGCCGTCCAGGTCCATACGTCTCCCCACCCCTCCGGTTCCCGCTCAGGCTTTACGTTCTTTGCCTTGGCTCCGACAAACGACCAAATTTCATCGCATTGCAGGCGGCGAACGCGCAGGTTGCGGACGTGCCGATCATGGAACTTAAAGCAAGCGTCCCCGGCATCTTCCAAGAGGCGCAGGACCGTGTGTTTGCCAACTCCAAGCATCCGGCAGGTAGCGTTGATGGAGTTTCCTTCGACCAAAGCTCCAATCACCTTCGACCTCATCTCTGTGCTCAAGCGGTTCACGTCTGCCTCTATACCGACTATATTACGTCAGTATAGAGGCAATTGTCAAGCGTTATACTGTATTGTTAATGACCTTTTTCTTAGGCGATTCGGCGGTGCTAAACTTCCAGACACAGGCACCCATCATAATCAGAAATATAATTCCAAGAGCCTTCATTATGAATACATACGTCCTGAATATTGCGTCTTCTTTGGCTCTTACCCTGGCCAGTTCGCCACTGGGCGAATCTGCGGTAGATACGGCCAAGAGGTTGCAACTTGGGGGCTTCCGCAACCACGATTTCAATCTACTGCTGGTGATGACTGCACTTGTGGCTTTCGGCGTGATAATGGAAGGCCCAGAGATAGTCCATGAAGCAAGAAATGCTTGGCTCCAATGCAGAGGGCGCAGGGCGCGGCACCGGAGCATTGCTCCCTGGATCACGCTAATCGGCGCAATCGGATGGCTGTTTATTGCTGTCGGCGTGGCTGGGGAAGTTTATTGGGAAGTAAAAGTTTCCCACGATGACGAAGCAATAACGTCATTCGACGAGCAAAAGCTAGGGGACGCCGAAAAATCCGCTGCTGACGCTAACAAACTGGCAGGGGAATTAGGCGTTAAAGTAGATGAGCTACCAAGCTTTGTTGCAAAAAGAGAAGGTGAACTGAACGACAACATTGCCCAGTTCCGACGATATGCTCGTTTCGCACAAGGCCAGACGGCCAATGATTTAAAGCGCCTTAAGGACGATACAGATGCTCTCAACAATGCACGTGACGATGCAACCGCCGCAGCAAAGCAAGCAGAGCGTGAGCGAGCAGCTATGGAAGCGGCCAACGCGCCGAGATATTTAACACCGCAACAACAAGCAGATTTTGTAGCAAAGATGGCAACATTCCCCGGGCTATCTGCGAACGTATTGACTACCCCATCAAACACTCCGGACGTTGGACCTCTTGCCGCTCTTCTTGAATCACTGCTAGTACAAGCGAAATGGAAGACCGGCTCCATGCAGGGCTTAGCCGGGTGGGCGAAGTATGTCCATGTTTGCGTCGGCAAAAGTCCGAAACCAGCCGTTGTTAGTTCCGCGTCCATCTTTGCGGCGGAATTGAATGCGGACGGAATTCCTGCGTTCGTCGATAACACGATAGAGCCAAACATCCAAGCAACTGGTGTCGGGACACTCCTTCCCAATCCAGATTTGCTTGTCATCGTCGGTTCTAAGCAGTGAGTAAAGTCCCATGTGCCGTTGCTGGTCAGCGGGACAACCATCAGCAAGATTCTGACCAATCGTCTTACCTGTGGAAATCGAACGGCACCACTACCCATATCCTCCGTGGGTCGACGAACACCAGACCCTTCCGGTATTCTAGTTTCTATATCATCAAGACCGGTTGCAGAGCGAGCGCCCGGAGCTCTTACCCTGCGCTCACCCACCAGGCGAGCTGGAGACGAAGCAACTCAAGGAGAACGGCTTTGCGTAGTCTTAGATATCTCTTACTGGCCGCACTGTTCGGATGCATCGCGGCGGCCTCTGCCGGTGCGCAGATTTCGTTTGGTGTTGACATCGGCGGTTACCCGGAGGGCCCCCCGGAATGCCAATGGGGATACTACTCCTATCCCCCTTATGCCTGCGCGCCTTATGGCTATTACGGACCACAGTGGTTCAATGGCGGTCTGTTCATCGGTGCCGGTCCGTGGTACCACTTTGGCTGGGGCGGCGACGATTGGGGAGATGGCGGTTGGGGTGACTGGCACGGCGGTGACTGGCACGGCGGTGACTGGCACGGCGGTGACTGGCACGGCGGTGACTGGCACGGCGGCGGCTGGGCTCGCGGCGGTGGCTGGGGTGGAGGGCATGGTATGATCGGCGGCGGTTTCCATGGCGGAGGTTTCCATGGCGGCGGATTCCATGGTGGCGGATTCCATGGTGGCGGATTCCATGGTGGCGGATTCCACGGCGGCGGATTCCATGGCGGTGGCGGCTTTCACGGCGGCGGCTTTCACGGCGGCGGTGGTGGATTCCACGGCGGTGGGGGCGGACGCCGCTAAAGCGTTTTCAGTGCAGGTGTAACGCGACGCCTCGACCTCCATGGGCGTTTTTCCCAATGAAAACGCCACTGCACGCCCTCTCCGGTGTGCCCAGCAACACTGAAAATGCTATAAGTCAACTGCTCTCTGTTACTCCTTGAAGGCGGCTACTCTGCCGAGCAGCCGATCTTCTTGGTTCGGTTGATCTTCGGAACTTACGGATCGCACTCTCGCAGAGCACCAAGCGCCCCGGTCTCGCGGCCTCGTCTGCTCTGCGAACGGCTCAGTTCCGGCGCAAAGCCAACCTCACGCCGAACCTACAATCCCTTCTCGAGTATGGATGAGTTTGCCGAAGCGGAGCAGGCCTTCCAGCAGTAGAACGGCATCCGACGGATTCTGCGCTTGCATCACCGTCTCCTTGGCGATTGCCCAACACGGCGATCGCCCAACTTTCGGATCGAGCAGATCTGCGCGAATCCACTTTTTGAATCTCGGCTTGTAACCTGTGCCTGTCTTTCTGCCTGACAAAACTTCTATCGAAGCGCCTTCTGTCGATAAGAGAAATGCGAGAAAGAATTCGCTTGTCCCGGATACCGCGAATTGCGGAAAAGCCGCCCTGGAACCTTGACTGCAGTTCTGGGGCGGCTGATGGCGACACTTCGCTCTCTACCTGCTTGGCGCCGATGTCGTTGCTGGGGCCGCCGTGTTCGGCTTCTTGGCTGGAGTCGCATTCGGAGGCTGTGGATGCCAGAAGCTCATATCGTTTTGCGTCCAGCTACTTGGAAGGCGGCTCATACTTGGAGTAAATACGTAGAGATTGTTCTGGACGCTATCGTAGTCCGAGCTCACAATCCCCAGGATATGCTTATGAGCTACCTCGCCCATGTTTTTGAGGTATTGCTCAGCGAGGGACTGGTGCCGGTCGATATCGGATAGCGCCTTGACCGGGATCAGAATCAAGAAGGAATTGTCTTTCGCCTTTCCGAAGATCTGCTGATAGACGGTATAGTGGAAGTTCGGATCCGTCCGAGCCCAAACATCACCAGACTTGCGGATGACATCTGAGAACTCCGAGTCATGCCCGAGCTTGACCTGAATGTGGACCACGTCCATGAAGCGCATACTGCCGAGATTCTCAGGCTGTGGATTACTCAGGTCCGGGCGCAGCCGCCAGATCGACGTCTCCGTTTTTTCAAGAGTCGCGCTGTGTTCCGCTTCGAGCGTGTCCATCTTGTCGCCAATGATGGTGTCGTCATTGTCATGCACGTCCGCCATCTCTTGGAGCGAGGAGTAGCCAGAGAGAAACATGATGTCTTCCGATCCGGAGATTCCTCCCATGCCAAGGTAATATTCCTTGGCTTTGGCCGCGTCGAGGGCTGCTCTCATCTCGACTTCCAGCTTCTCATGAGTGAACTCATCGCCAGGCTTCGGCGTCTCCCGAACGGTTACGAGGATCGGCGCCGGTCCGCTCGGCAACGGTGCGTGTTCCTGAGCGCTGGCCGCGATCGCCGTCAGGCCAGCGGCTGCTACCCCAATCCATACAAGGCACTTCCGAGCTTGGACCTGGTTCATATTCCTCCCCTCTCCTTTGGTGAGCGAAATCAAGATCTAACGTATTGTACGCGGCAGAGCAAAAATAGACCAAGCGAAGCAACAAATGGAGATGCACGCCGGCATGGTCCGAGAAGCAGACTGCCGGAGATGCGTGCCACGACGCCGGCGTAACCCCGGCCCCGGCACGGCTTGACGGAAATGGCTACCAGCCTCCTCCCAGCGCGTTGTAGAGCTGGACCAGAGCGAGGGCCTCCTGTCGCTCGACAGCATTCAGCGTCAGCTCTGCGTTGTAGAGATTCGTGTCTGTGGTCAATACTTCCAGATAGCTGGTAGCACCCCCTTGATAACGAATGCGAGCCAGACGCAATGCGTCGGCAGCGGCGGCCACCTGCTTCTCTTCTAAATCACGGTACTCGCGGCTCCTGTGGTAAGCCACCAGGGCATTGGAGACATCGCGGAGCGCCTCAGCGATCGTCTGCTGGTAGGTGTCCAACAGCTCCTTGTGCGCAGAGAGCGCCAGGTGGTAGTTGTCCCGGATCTTGCCGGCATTAAAAATAGGCTGGGTGAGCCCACCGACAGCATAGTAGTAACCGTTCGCAGGATTCAGAAGCTCGTCAAACTGGCTGCTGCCAAGGCCGCCCTCCGCCGTGATCGAGAGCTGCGGAAAGTATGCGGCGCGCGCGACGCCGATGTTGGCATTGGCCTGAACAAGAAGCTCTTCGGCACGGCGAACATCCGGCCTGCGCTCCAAAAGATCAGAGGGGAGCCCGACAGGAACGTCTACCGGGTGCGGGGCGTCAGCCACAGGATACCCTCGATCGATGGGTCCTGGAGCTTCCCCAAGCAGCAGACGAAGGTCGTTCTCCTGGCTGGCAATCTGACTCTGAAGCGCAGGAATCTGCGCCTGGGCGGCGTAGCAGAGTTCCTCGGCCTGGCGCACATCGGCCAGCGATTCCGCTCCGCCACGCTCCAGGGTTTGGGTGAGCGCCAAAGACTGTTGACGCGCCCGGAAAGTCTTGCGAGTGAGGTCGAGCTGGGCATCCAGGGAGCGCAACTGATCGTAGTCGGTCGCCACATCTTCGATCAAAGTGCTGTAGGTGGTCTGCTGGGCCCACTCGGTTGCCCGCAGGTAAGCCCGCTGAGCCTCCGTCTGGCGGCGGTAGTATCCCCAGAAGTCCAGATTCCAGGCCACAGACCCGGTCAGACCGCCGAAGAAGTAGGTGGACTGAGAGCTTTTGGAGTTGCCGAGCAGTCCACCAGGCAGCCCCAAGGCTACATAGGACGCGCCCGCGTCGACGCTGGGATATTCCGCCGACTTAGTCATTCCAAGCCGGGCCTGCTCTTCCAGCACCCTGTCGGCGGCAATCTTTACGTCATAGTTGTTCTGGAGCGCCCGGCGGATGAGCTGTTGGAGAACCGGATCGGTGAAGACGGTCTGCCAGCTTTGAGCCCCGAGCCACGTGGTTGCCGGTTTGGGGTCAGCGTTGTCTGCAGCCGCGGCGGTGGGTTTGGCCGCGTCGGGTTTGTTTGCGGTGCCGACGGAAGATGCGATCTCCGGCGCCATGGCTCCGCGATAGCTGGACGGGAGGTTGACCACAGGCCGCTTATAGTTCGGTCCGGCATTGCATCCTGCGAGGGAGAGCCCGAGGCCGGCGGCGAGCAGCAGAGCCAGACTGCGGTTGGCGTCGCAGAGGACGTGCAGAGAACGATTCATTCCCGGCCTCCTGCGGGGTGATCCGAGCCTTCGCCATGCCCGGATGCAGGGCCCGGATGATGGCCAGGATCGGCTGGTTCTTCAGAAGTTCTGCGATGGGCCGGGTGTCCTTTTAGCTCCAGCGAGCCGCTGTGTTCCTTGCCGAACCAGCCGGCGAAGCGTTCCGCCAGGGTAAAGGTGACCGGGATCAGGAAGATGGCGAGCAGGGTTGCAGCTAACATGCCACCGATAACCACTGTGCCCAGAATCTGGCGCGAGACGCCGCCGGCGCCGTGAGCAAACCAGAGCGGGACGCAGCCGAGAATGAAGGCAAAGGCGGTCATCAGAATGGGACGGAAGCGCAGCCGCGCGCCGTTCATCGCGGCCTCAAAGAGGGTCTCGCCCTTTTCGAACTCCTCTTTGGCGAACTCGACGATCAGAATTGCGTTCTTGGCGGACAGACCGATCAGCATGACCAGGCCGATCTGGGCGAAGACATCGTTCTCCAAATGACGCGCCATGAGCGCAAGATAGGCTCCCAGGATCGCAATCGGGGTACTGAGGAGCACGCCGAAAGGAAGCGACCAGCTCTCATACTGCGCGGCGAGGATGAGGAAGCAGAGCAGCAGCGAGAGAGCATAGACCACCCAGGCGGGAATGCTTTGCTCCGCCTTCTTCTGCTGGAAGCTGAGGCCGGAGTAATCCATCCCGATGCCGGCAGGCATGGTCTGGTGGAAGACGGACTCCAGCGCGGCCATGACCTGGCCGGAGCTGTAGCCGGGCCTGGCGACGATCGTGATATCGGCAGCCTCATACTCATTGAAGCGGGTGATGAACTCCGGACCGGTGATGCGCCTCACCGTGACGAGAGAAGCCAGCGGGACACGGTTACCGTTGGCCGCTGTCACGTAAAACTGGCTGATGTCTCCGATGTCCGTGCGCGAGCTTCCTTCCGCCTCAATGTAGGTCTGCCACTCTCGACCGAAACGGTTGAAGTAGTTCACCAGCGTGCCGCCCAGAAACGCCTGCATGGTGGTGTAAATATCACCCAGGTTTACCTGATCCTGCGCGGCTTTTTCGCGGTCCACATCCACATAGAGCTGGGGAACCGCAGGAAAGTAACTGGGGATCGCAGCCGCGATCTCCGGACGCCGGCTAAGAGCGCCAAGGTATCTGTACACGTTGGCGGTAAGAAAGTTGGGGTCATTGCCGCCAGAGCGGTCTTCCAGGACCATGCTGACGCCTCCAGAGGTTCCCAGGCCGGGAATGGCGGGCGGCGTAAAAGAGAAGGCCAAGCCCTCTTTGATCCCCGCCAGCGCCCGGGCAAGATTGGCTTGCAGAGCCTCGAAGCGTTCGTCCGGCGCTGCGCGCCGGTTCCAATCCTTGAAGGTGACGAAGAAAAAGCCGCTATAAGTGGTCTGGGCCTGCGAGAGAAGGCTGAAGCCCACCACATCCACCACGCTTTGGACCCCAGGCACCTGATGAAGCGCCCGATCGACCTGCAAGGCAGCCTGGGTAGTTCGCTGCAGACTGGCCCCCTGAGGAAGTTGCAGATTGACGAAGGCGTAACCTTGATCTTCCGTGGGAAGGAAGCCTCCGGGCAAGCAGGAGCCCAACAGCAGCACCAAGGCGCTAACCACTGCGAGCGTCAGCACGCCCAGCACCCATTTATGCACCAACCATCCAGAGGCGGTGACATACCCACGGGTGGTGCGGCGGAAGACGCGGTCAAACCAGCGGAAGAAGGGCGCTAGAGGGCCCTTGGACTCAGCTTTGGGCTTGAGCAGCAGAGCGCAGAGTGCGGGGCTGAGCGTCAGGGCGTTGAAGGCGGAAAAGAGAACCGAGATGGCGATGGTAACCGCAAACTGCTGGTACAAACGCCCGGTGATGCCAGGAATAAACGCCGTGGGAATAAACACCGAGGCGAGGATCAAGGCGATGGCGATGACCGGACTGGCGACCTGCTCCATGGCGGCGTAGGAGGCCTCCAGCGGCGTCATGCCTTCCTCCATGTGATGCTCTACCGCCTCGACCACAACGATGGCGTCGTCCACCACCAGACCAATCGCCAGGACAAGACCAAAGAGCGAAAGAGTGTTCACCGAAAATCCCAACACGGGGAAGACCATGAAGGCGCCGATCAGAGAGACGGGAACGGCCAGCAAGGGAATCAGTGTCGCCCGCCAGCCCTGCAGGAAGATGAACACCACCAGGATGACAAGCGCCAGGGCCAGCAGCAGGGTGATGAGGATCTCATGCATGCCGGCGGTGACGGCCTTGGTGGTATCCAGCGGCACAGCCGAAGCCATGTCGGCAGGAAATTGGGCCGAGAGCCTCGCCAGCTCCAGGCGGACGTTCTTGGCTGTCTCAACAGCATTGGTTCCAGGGAGCTGATAGACGGCCATGACGGCGGCCGGCTTGCCGTTGAACAGACCGTTGAGGTTGTAAGTCTGGTCGCCAAGTTCGATGCGGGCCACATCGCGCAGGTGCAGGACGGAGCCATCCGGGTTGCTGTGCAGGATGATGTCGCCGAATTGCTCGGCGGTGAGCAGACGTCCCTGGGTGCGCACGGTGTAAGTAAACTGCTGGCCGCTTGGAACCGGCTCGCCGCCGATCTGCCCGGCTGGGTTGACAGTGTTCTGGGCCAGCAGAGCCTGTTCGATCTGCGGAATGGTCACGCCCAGGCGAGCCAGCTTGTCCGGCTTGACCCAGATGCGCATGGCATACTGCCCTGCCCCGAAGATCTGGATACGGGAGACGCCCTTGACGCGCGTGAGGTCATCGGCCAAATGGATGTAGGCGTAGTTGGCCAGGAAGATGCCGTTGTAGGTGGAGTGGGGTGAGGTAATCGCCAGCAGCATGAGCGGCGAGGAGAGGGATTTTTGAACCGTAAGGCCGGCGGTGTTGACCTCCGCCGGCAGTTGGCTTTGGGCCTGAGAAACACGGAGCTGGGAGAGAATCTGGTCGGTGTCTGGGTTGGTGTCCACGCCGAAGTCAACGATGAGTTGGGTCAAGCCGTTACTCGCGTTGATCGACTGCATGTAGTTCATGTTGTCCACGCCGTTCATCTGTTGCTCGATGGGCGTAGCCACTGAATTCACCATCGTCTCCGCATCTGCCCCAGGGTAGGTGGCCTGAACCATGATCTCCGGCGGAACAATGTTCGGGTACTGCGCAGTGGGCAGACCCACCAGCGAGACGAGTCCCCCGATCACCATGAGAATGGCGATCACGATGGCCACGATCGGCCGGCGTATGAAGAACTTTGAAATCATAGGTCAGTTTCCCTGCTGGTCTGCGCTCTGCCCTGAAGCAGCGGAGGCGGGATCGACGGCAGGTTGGGGAGTGGTATCCGGTTGAGGTACAACCTTCATCCCGTCCCGCACCTTGTCCATACCCTGGGTAATGACCTGTTCGCCGGGATTCAAGCCGCTGGTGATGACAATATCCGGGCCGATTTGAGGACCAAGCCGCACGGTGCGAACATGCGCAACATGATCCTGCCCGACCACGAGGATCTGATGCAGCCCCTGGAGCTCCGTAACCGCGCGCTGCGGCGCCAGCACGGCATTTCGCAGCACGGAGGTCTCCGCCGAGACGCGTCCGAACTGGCCAGGACGCAGCAGGCTGTCAGGATTGGCGAAGGCCGCCGCCAGACGAATGCTGCCGGTTTGAGCCGTCACCGCGCGGTCCACAAAGATGATATGGCCCAGGTGAGGGAAAGTCTGGTTGTTCGCCAGAGTGAGATGGATGGGAATGAGATTACCGCTCTGCAGAAGGTCAGCGTTGCCGTGCGAAGCTGCCCGCGCTGACAGCGCAAGATACTCCTGCTCGCTGATGTAGAAGTACACTTTGATGGGGTTGACCTGCGAGACCGAGGTGAGGACTGAAACGGGGCTAACCAGATTGCCGACCTGGAGCATCGCCTGTCCCGCCACACCATCGATAAGCGAACGCACTTTTGTAAACCCAACATTCAACGCTGCCGACTCAACGCCGGCCTGGGCACTGGCAACGGCAGCCTTATCAGCCGCCTCGGTCTGAACCTCAGTGTCCAATTGACTCTGCGGAATGGCCTGCGCCGCCGCCAGCGGCGTGTCGCGGCGCACATTAATCTGCGCGAGCCGCAACTGCGCCTGGGCCTGCGCCAAAGACGCGTTGGCCTGGTCCAGGACCGCCTGGAAGGGACGCGGATCAATCTCGAAGAGCACCTGGCCCTTGTGGACCGCACTTCCCTCTTTGTAATCCTGGCGGATCAGGTAGCCGGAAACCTGCGGCTGAATCTGCGCATTGACATAGCCGTCCGTGGTCGCCACCCAATGGCCGATCACTGGAACATCCCTGCGTTCCGCCGGCGTCACCATGACCGGCAGCGGCCCAATGGCCTCC
>JAJYZE010000027.1 GCA_021800195.1 Acidobacteriota bacterium | reverse complement strand
GAGATGCTGTTGTAGGAGTCCCAGGTGTGCTCGTCCATCAGGACCATGTCTCGCCACATGCGGTCCAGAGCGCCCTTGTCCGGCTGTAACCGCGGATCGACGAAAGCGGTAAGCGTAGCCAGCTTCTCCGCCGTGGGCGCCAGGCCTTCATTCCACCGCTCCATGCCTGCAAAGTAGGCATCGGACGCGATGCCATCCTCCCAGTATGGGCCGCCATCTCCACGGATCGTCGGAATCTTGCCGCCAAACTGCTGCACAATGGAGCCAAGCGCATGGTGGAAGCCGGAGTACTCCAGGCGAGGATACGCGTAGACCTGATTCCATTGCTGAACCAGATGCTCCTGCTGCAGGAACAGATCTGAGTTTTCCACCTGGGTGCCGTACATGATGGTCTCATCGCCGACGTACCCGGGATGCTGATACATCTGCAGGAACAGGGGCAGCGTATCGCGGCCGGCATCCAGCAGCGGGGGCAACCCGAAGAGAAACTGCATCTGCATATAATGGCGCGAGTACCAGAGCAGAACCTTGCCTCCGTCCGGACCCTCCCACCACATGGGCGAGCTCTGGTTCAGCCTGCCCTGCAGCAGCACAGGAGCGCGGTAGTTATTGCTGCCGGAAACAAGATCATGCACTCCGGCCGCGGCCAGGATGGAGGCGTACGACCAGGAGAAGGAAGGAACGTCCGTGATATTGGCGTAGTTGAACGGGGTTCCATGCTCGCGGCTGAAGTTCGCGCTGGGATACAGAGAGCGAATCAGCGTCTCGGCCGTGGGAAAGCCGGTGAGCAGATTCGCATACTGCGCCGGGACGAAGACCTTTTGGGCCTGAATAGCTTTGAGGACGCGATCCTGACTGGCCGCGGTGTGCGTTTTGAAGTACTGCGCCAGATCCCACTCGCCATCCAGGCTGTAACGGAAGTTGGGATTGCGGTCGATCATGCCCAGCGCTTCATCCAGATCGTGGCTGTGGATGGCCGCTACCTTCCCCTGAAAATCTGAGTACCCGACGTCAAGATGGATGCCCGGCACCAGAAAGATGGTCCACTTCTTCTGCGGGCTGATCGCCTCCTGCAGATGCTGCCGGTGACCTCCGGCGCTCCAATGAAGCTGTGCCTGCGCGCCGGCGGCAAACTCGGGCAGAGAGAAGACCAGCTTCTCATCGCCCAGATCCTGATTGCCCGGCGCAGCCTGATGATAGGTCTTTCCGTTGACCGTAAGCTCGACAGCAGCTCCGGCCTTCAGCGGCGTTGCGGAGCTGATAAAGACGTCCACCTGTTCCTGAGCAATGCCGCTTTGCCGGGGAAAGAAGATCGTCGGCTCAATCCGCGCCGAAGAGGGAGCGGGATGGCCGGCGATGCGGTCCAGTTCAACGGCGTCATAGCTCAGGCTTGCGCCCGGAATGGCCTGGCTGGCCTGTTCGACGGCCTGAAACGTGATCGTGTTTGTGCCCTTGTTCAGATACCGGCCCGGGAAATCAAATGCGATGTCCGCATGGGAGTAGGCCGCATAAAAGGAGTCTCCCTGTTCGCCGTTGTTGTAGTCCAGCCTGGGATGCAGATAGAACAGACCTTGCCGTCCGTTGATATCCACGCGGAGCGCGGGCACGCTGGAGGACTCCAGCGTGAAGGAGACGCGGAGCCGAACGGAGCCCCGAGGGGTGCTGTCCAGGGAGAACCGGATCGCTCGGGGCGCGGAAGCCGCATCCGTGGCGGCTTTCCCAGAGGCGGATGCGAGCACCGCCGGCTGTGTGGCATACCAGTCCTTGGCCGGGTTGCTGCGGCCGACGACGAAGGTGACCGGCTTCATCGGGCTGCCGGAAGCGAACTCGAACGAGGAGCGGTCAAACTTGCCTAGCCGGAAGATGGTGGAACTCGGGCTCGCGGCTGTCTGCGCCACCAGGGCGCTAGGGCCAGCCAACAAGGCGCAGGCCGACAGAACGAGCCCGGCCGCAAATGGTTTCGTTTCCATCCTTGGTTTCCTCTCTTCGATCTTCACGAGAACAATCCTCCGGATTGATTCTGCTCCCTTGGTGCAATGATCTTCCAGTCATTCCTCAAGCCGGCAGCCTATGGCCACGCGCCGCATCGGACGGCGACCGAGCCGCGTCTGTCCGCGTGTTCAGGGCCTGCACCGCTTCGCCGGCTCAAGAAGCCAGTCGCGCGGCGCAACCTCACTTCCCTGCTGCGCAGGCGTCGGCAGTCTGCATCGAGACGCAACAGGGCTGATCAGCAGCTCCTCCAGGTCCGCAACACATCACTGAACCGTAACCAGCTTGGAGAGCTTGAGATCAGCGGACGAGTCCCCCACCATGACTCGGATCTTGTCTTTCTCCAGCACCCAGGCGTTACTCGACGCATCCCAATAGCGTATCGAGTTTGCCGTGAGAGGAATGGTCGTGGTGACGGTCCCCTGCGCCGGCACATGAACTCTGGCGAATCCCTTCAGCTCCAGCCTGGGGCGCACCACCTTCGATCCGATGTGTTCCACATAGAGCTGCACCACCTCGTCTCCTGTGCGCCGGCCTGAATTGGCTACCTTCACGGAGAATTGAACGGCGCCGCCGGCGCTGAGTGTTGACGTGCTGGCATGCAGCCCGGACAACTTGAATCGGGTGTAACTGAGCCCATAGCCAAAGGGAAACAGCGCTTCACCCTTCCAGTACATATAAGTTCGGCCATCCAGCAGGTTGTAGTCCATCATGGGCGGCAGTTGGCTGCCGGACTCCGGCCATGTCACCGACAGATGGCCGGACGGGTTGTAATCGCCAAAGATCACGTTGGCCAGGGCGTTGCCCTCCTCTTCGCTGTTATTGGCCATCTGCAAGATGGCCGGGACGTTCTGCTTTGCCCAGCGAATCGTGTAAGGGAAGCTGGATACCAGAACCACCACGGTGCGCGGATTGGCCGCAGCTACGTCCTGAATCAACTTCTCCTGGTCTGGCTTGAGGTGAATCTGCTGCCGATCTTTGCCCTCCTGCCCCTCAGTCGGATCGGGGCAAGGAGGGGGGTCCGTTTTTCTGCGGCAGAAGGAGCGGTTCCCGACCACCACAATCGCTACATCAGAGCTCTTTGCGAGCTGGACCGCCTGGCTTCCACCGGGGCTGTAACGCACCTTGACCTTGGCGGCGTCCATCTTCTTCTGCAATCCCTGCAATGGCGTCACGGCGAACGGCGGCGTCCCGCTGTATCCGTCCAGATACACCATGTTGGCGGAAGGACCAACGACCGCGATGGAGTGAATCATGGCCGTGTTCAGCGGGAGCAAGTTCTTGGCATTCTTCAGCAGAACGATGGATTCTTCCGTCGCCTGAAGCGCGAGCGCTCTGGCGGCCTGCCTATCCCAGGGCGCAGGCGCTCCGCTCGCCTTGATTCCGGTATAAGCAGCGGGCGAAGACGAGTCCAGGAATCCCAGCCGCAGCATCACCCGGAGAACCCCTTGCAGATCGCGATCCATATCGGCTTCGCTGAGCAGCTTCTGCTGCAAGGCGGCCTTGACCGCATCCTGGTACGGGTTGAGGAACTGGTTCACTCCGGCATGGATCGCGCCCGCAGCAGCCTTGGCCATATCGGGGTAATATTTGTGTTTGGTCACCATGAAGGTGAGTGCGCTCCGATCGGTGTCGATCATCCCGTTGAATCCCCACCGATCCACGACCATGCTCCGCAGGAGCGGGCTGGTTGCCATGGGGATGCCGTTATAGGCGTTGTAGGCCGTCATCAACGCGTTGGCGCCGCCCTGCTTGATCGCCATGCGAAAGGGCACGGCATAGTACTCATGCAGCAGACGGCTATCGAAGTTCGAGGAAGAACCAACTCGACCGTCCTCATTGCTATTGGCTAGAAAGTGCTTCAGCAAAGAAGCTGTGAGCCAGTAGCGTGGGTTGTTCCCTTGCAACCCCTGGACAAACGCAATCGACATGCTTCCCACCAGGAACGGGTCTTCTCCATAAGACTCCTCGGACCGGCCCCAGCGTGGATCCCTGGCCAGATCAGCATTGGGCGCACGAATGATGAGGCCGCCGCGGTTGTAGCTTTGGAAGATGTAGCGCGCTTCGATGGCTTCCTCAGCAGCCATCTTCTTCACAAGCGCAGGATCCCAGGTCTGGCCAAGGCCGGCGGGCTGGGGAAACTGCGTCGTGGGAATCGTGGATTTTCCAGGCCACGGTCCGGTTGGCGGTCCGGGTGAGTGATTGCCCCAGTGGTTCGGTCCGCCTACGGCCAGGCCATGCAAACCTTCAAACTGACCGCTCGATCCGGGGATGGTGTCGATCTTCGGTGATCCATAGATGCCCAGCCGGGGAACGTTCAGATTCTTTCCCAGCAGGTCGATCTTTTCCTGCAGGGTAAGCAACGACAGAACGTTCTGGATTCTCTGGCCGTCAGGTAGGCTCGGGTCTTGAAAGGGGTACTTATATTGCGCAATAAGAAGATGCGACGAGGCGGCCAGGATGGTTGCCGCCCCAAGAAGTTTGATGCTGTTCATTCACCCGCTCCTTGTAACGAACTGCCGATCAGCGAAGATGGAGAACCTTAGCTTTCGCACTTTATGCCCGTTTGAAAGCCCGGGGATTTGCACGCTCAACCTTCACCTCACCGCTCTTTTGCTACGAGATCTCTCGTCTGCGAAACTGGACAACCTGACGTGTGGAGGGCGCAGAACCGGTATTCGCTGCGGGTTCCACGCCACACGGGGAGAAACGCAGACCATCATTCCGGGCTGAGGAAACCGCTCAGAAGATGTATTTCCCGGAAAGCTGGAAGCAGCGGGCATCCGGCGTGTAAACCTGCGTGATGCGCGCCGTAGTGATCAGTCCTCCGGTTTGACCGTCGTCGGAAGTAGAGGGATTCGCCCACTCCGGCGTATTGGCCATGTTGAATCCATCTACCCGAAGCTGTAGCTCCTGATTTTTGTACGTGCGGATGGTCTTGAAGAAGGACATATCTACCCGATTAAAGCCGGGGCCGTAGATCTGTTCGCTTCTTCCGCCAAGGAAGGCCTCTGCATTCGCGATGCCCGTGATGTATGCGGGATAGCTAAAGCCCGGCTGCGGCGTAGTGAAGCTCCCGTTGTTGGCGCCCGGGCTGATCAGATCGCCTGAGAGTGGGTTGGCGAAGGCGCAGGGGTTGTACCAGTGCGCCAACGTCCGCACCTTGGTGGGGCAGGTAATGGTTGGATTGGTGGGATCCGGAGAGCCGCCGGGCCGGAACGGATCCCGCTTGAGAATGGCGAAAGCTGATCCGCCGTTGGCCTTGGCAATGTCCGCTATTCCAACGGAGAATGGCTCGCCCGTCTGGACCTGAAAAGCGAGATCCACTGCCCAGCCACCCGCCAACGAATCCAACAGCCTGGACTTGATCGGGTGTGGGGTGCCTTCGCCAAACGGAATCTGATAGTAGCTCATCAGTGTAAAGCGCTGGCGGACGTCCCAGACCGAGTTCGTGTAATCGTCCCGTTCCGGAATGATATTGGGATCCCGAGTGCCGATTCCTCCATCCAGGGGATCGGGAGCGTCGTCCATGGCGTGGCCCCAGACGTAGGTGCCCAGGAATTGAACGCCGTGCGAGAAGCGCTTCTCCACCTTGGCCTGCAGGGAGTTATAAGAGGACTCTCCCTCGTAATCCAGAAACGTGAATCCGCCAAACTGGGGGAAGGGCAACAACGGCTGCAGATTGATTCCAGGGCGGACCAGTACGGTGGTTTCATTGGGGTTGTACCCATAGGGAATGTGCCGTCCTGTATCTCCAACAAAGCCCATGGAAGCAACCAGATTGTTGGTGATGGAGTGCTGGATGGAGAAGTTGTAATCCATCACCAGAGTCGTCTTCAGATTCGGACTGACTCCCACCAGGCTGGGATTGGAGACGAAGCTGGCCAGGCCTTGCGCGATCGCGCTTGCGTATCCATTCTCGATATTGAATCCATCACTTGCGCAGGGATTGGGCGAAACGCAGCTCGGTGTGACAAACGAGTCTGAGTACACAAAGGGATAGTTGGTGCCGAGATTATCCGCGGCGCCCGCCATCTGCTGGCCCTGGTAAAAGAACCCGAAGCCGCCGTGAAAGACGGTGGTTGGATCCGTGGAGTATGCAAAACCCAAACGCGGCGAAATGTTCACGAGCTGCTCATGGGTCAGTCCAAGCTGTGGAACGTAGTCGAGAGCGATGTTGTTGGCCGAAAGATTGGCGAGGAAGGCCGGAGACAAGGGAAGCTTTCCATTGTCCGCTGAGGGAAACTCATAGACTCCAGTTCCTGTTGAGATTCCGGGCGCTCCCGTGGGATAAAAGTTGGCCTGCCGATTCGCCATCTCTTTGTAAGGCTGGAACCAGTCGTAGCGCACGCCCAGGTTCAAAGTCAGGTTTTTGCCGGCCCTCCAATCATCCTGGGCGTAACCCGAGCTATGCCACTGCGCGTCGTTGAACGCTGCGGAAGGTCCAACCGAACCATCGTGCATCTGGTCGGCAAGAAAGTCGGCAGCGCCGTTTCCGGTAAAGGCCGCGCCATAGTGCGAGGTGAAGAAGCCAGTGAACTGGTAGGTGCCGTGTGAGACCGGTGGCTCCAAGGTGTAGGAGCGGCCGTTCTCCAGGTCAAGCCCGATGTTGAAGGTTTGCTTGCCCCAGGTTTTGGTGACGTTATCCAGGATCTGGAACACATTCGCTCGCTCTTCTTCCGGACGGTATTGGTGGGTCCCCGCCTGGGCGACGCTGCTAACCTCAAGCGTTGGCAGGCCGCCGTTGTTTGGGAATCCAGGGCCAAAAGGCATGCCGCCAAGGCCAAGAGTTGTGGCAATATCCTGCGTGTAGTTCAGTTGATAGGTGTCGAAGTGCCCATAGTCAAAGCCAAAGCGGAACTGATTGATCAGCGAAGGGGTGAACATATGGGTCTCGCTGATGACAAAGTTATTGCCAAAGTCGAGTTGGAGTCCGCTGACGCAGTCAGAACCTTCGCCGCAGCTTCCATCCAGAATAGGGCCGAGAGGACCGGCAAAGTTCTCCATCTGGTTGAAGTCGCTGAAGCGCACAAAGGCTTGGTCCTTTGGAGAGATCGTCCAATCCACCCGCACGTCGTACTGAAACGTATTCTGTGGCTGGCTTAGGTTCTGCACATTGTTGTCATAGGTGTCGAGGCCGTTTGCATTTGGCAGTGGATAAAGGTTCAAGATCTTCAATGCGACCGGATCGATCTGATTGGAGCAGAAGACGTTCTGCTGACCGTTGCACTGTTGAAGCTGGGTTCCGGAGTTCGGCGCGTAAAGGACGACAGGCTTTGACTCACCCGACAAAGATGGATTAAGCCAATCGGAGAAGTCCCCCTTGCGCTCCGACAAGGTTGGCACCGTCTGGGTGTAAGGTTGGGCAGCGGCAATCCGAATCTCCTGAATATCGCCAAAGAAGAACAGCCTGTTCTTAATGATGGGCAGGCCCAGCGTTGCGCCGAATTCGTTCTCCCGGAACTCTGGTATGGTGAGAGCGTCAAAGTCCTTGGCGTCCAGAACGCTATTCCGCCAGTACTCCCATACATCGCCGTGAATCTGGTTGGTGCCCGATTTGATGCTCTCATCCAGCACGGCCCCGGCGGAGTGCCCGAACTCTGCCCCATAGTCCGAGGTGGACACCTTGAAGTCAGCCAGCGCGTCCGGCGGCGGGTTCACAAGAAAGCTTGAACCACCCAGGCCGTCCGCAGAGAGAGCCATGTTGTCCATGCCGTCCAGAATGTAATCATTCTGCTCGGGACGTAATCCGTTCGCGTCAAAATCACCGGTCTTTTCTCTGGAAGTCGAGGCCGGCGCGGAGCCGGCCGTGAACTGGGCGGCAAACATTGCATTGCGACCATTCAGCGGAAGATCGTTGATCTGATTCGTGTCGACAACTTGCGAAACCGAACTGTCCGAAGTCCGAAGCAGTGACGGCGCGCCTGTGACGGTAACCGTTTGGCTCACGGCGCCGGGACGAAGCGTCAAGGGAATGCTGATCCTCTCCCCCAACTGCAGCGAGATGTTCTCCTGCTTTACCGTCTGAAATCCTTTTGCAGAGACTCTGATTTGATAGCGGCCGAGCGGAAGGGGAGAAAACTCGTACACTCCTGCGCCGTTGGTGGTGGCATGCATCACCTGACCTGTATCCGGATTGGTCAGCGTGACGGCAGCACCTGGGATCACTGATCCGGATTGATCCTGTACGACCCCCGTGATCGCGCCTTGATCAAGAAACTGGGCGTGGCCCAAGCCGGCGCTGAGACACAAGAGGATCATGGTTAGCCTGACGAACACAACCTGTACACGCCTTCCTGAAGCGACGAACTGGGTTATCATCTTCGGTCCTCGCGAATATTAAATTGAACGGGTTTCGATTCCTCAATTTCGTCTCCGCCGAACTTCGCAGCACGAGGGAACGGAATCGTACACCGAAGGCGCATGCTAATCCCCGCCGACAAGAAATGTCAATCTATAACAATCAATCAGAGATTTCCTCCATTTTTTCTGACAGTTATAGGCCGGGCACGACCTAACTTTCCGGGCAGGGCGAACCTGGGCTGTGAGGACAAAGCAGCCCGAAGCAGGCTGAAGGATCCGTTCCTGACCGCGCTATTTCGCCGCCAGACACACGCAACTTCCTCCTGCCGAATACGAGCGAGCGCATGGCGCTCCAGACCTTTCCGTGCAGGCCTACGCAGCAGCCCCAGCGTTCATGGGCTTCCAAAGGCTCGGAGCCCTCGACAGGCTTACCTGCCCGACTGAAGCGAAGACGCCACGGCAGGCCCGCCTTCCGAGATCCGACAACATGGAAGAGGCTATGACATTTTCGGTGTTGATGGGTGTCCCGAAGAGGGCTCGCAGCGGCATCTTCGTTGGTGGAAAGCGCCCATTGAAGTCAAGGCCACTCCACGCCTGCACCGAAGACGCCTTAGCCGGCTCGTCCGCAGGCTGGTTCGCCGCCGGCCCGGTCCCCAGCCGATGTCTGCCGGACAAGCCGATCGTGGGAGGGGCGCCGGACGGCGAAGCGATGGCAATCTTCGGCTCTCAACCTCGGAGCGGATGCTCCAATCATTTCCCAGCCGACCCTTCCCGCGCAGGCGGCGCCCGCAGCCATGACGCTCCCGTGCGTCTTTCGCAATTTGGGTGGAATCACTGCACCACGGCAAACCGGCTTGGGAAGGTCGTCCGCACTCACAAGCTCTCAGCCCTCCCTCATGTCTCCCATCATGAAGAGGGAGTCGGCGAGACCTGCCGTCGATACCGAGAAGCCCTTCGTCCCGGTCCATTTCACAACCTGAGGAGGGTTCTTTGTGATCGACATCGCGTTTCGGAGCAGGTCATTGAGTTTGCCTGCAATATCTTTGGATATGACCGACACGCAGATGGCCGTGATGGCGATGACCAGTGGACCTAGAAAGTAGAAGTACCAGGGAATATCCGCATGGCTGTCAGAGATTGGATTGGGATCGGGTAGAAAAGACAGTTGCTTGGAACTGGCATCGAAGACTGCCTGGTTGGAAGCATTCACATAAAAAGACATCCAGATGCCGGCCTTCATGTCGCACTTGCCCCGAACGGCCGTCCGGATGCAATTGTTCTCAATCCGAAGCTCGAAACTTTCAATCTCCGGGTAATAGGTGATGGCTCCGGACTTTACGGAGAACGTCCGGAAGGAGCGCTGGTTGACGATGAAGCTCTTCTGCTCATCGTAGCGGAAGCTCTCCGGCGTAGTCTGATAAGCCTCCGGCAGCACAGGCATGATCAACTTCTCCAAGGTGAGCCGCTTGGAGATGACGTAGCTCGCGCTGTTGCCGCTGCGAATCAGGCTCGGATCAAGTGCACGCGAAAGCCCAGAGATATCCACGTTGCGCGTCATGCTCAGAACGGCAAGACACGACTGCCCACCACCCTCTCGAGCGCTGTAGGCATAGTCGGATACCTTTGGAGCCAGCCAGCTATCCTTCGAAGGCGGCACGGGGTTGATCGAGGCCAGGACATATTTCACCCTTTCCCGATTCTTCACCAGGTCGTCTGCAATGGCGAAGCCAAGCAGACTCTGCGCCGCCACATCGAGTTTGCCGCTCGGGTCCAGAATCGTTACCGGCGTTACCAGACCTTGCCCGGAGGGCGGCAGAGACGTTCCCACCTGCTTTATGTTGAATCTCATCTCATCGAGATCAGAGACCCCGCTGCGCACCAGGGTGAGATCGACAGCAAGCACAACTGTCACTCCGGCGAGATCGTACTCCTTCGCCTCATTGGCGCGAGCCAGCAGGCCGAACTGTTCCGCGACCGCGGAACGCGTCCCGAGCCCAATGGAAAAGGAGCCTTCCTTTACCAGAATTCCCAGGTGCAGCCATCGCTCCGACCCGCCGGGAACGATGCTCCATGAAGCAAACTTGCCCCGCGCCGTAACCGGAGGTTCTGTCCCCGGATCCGCATGGAACTCCATGAGCAACTGGCTGGTATTGCGAGCCAGAGCTGCGTTGATCTTGTCGGAAGAGATAAGAAACACAGTATCCCAGCCATGCGTATCCATCGGTAAACCTCTCTGTCGGCGCTTGGAAGCCGACGCCGTCCATCCCGCGGCCACCGCCGCAGGTCGACTTGTCCGTCCCCATGCGAAGCCCGGCCATGCCTGGACAAAGCACGGCCATGCCTGGAGACTGTTTGTGAAAGAGAGCCAGGCAAAGGTAAGGCGAAGCGGGTATGCGCAGGCGCATCCTTTCCGCGCGCGCCCGCTTCCGCCTTGCCCATTGGCCGGCGAGCCGGTTCTAGGCCTTGTCTTTCTTCTGCGGAGGCGGGGTGATATGCGGATTCCCGCCCATTTGAATCGCTCCGTTCAGGAAGACGTTGTCCAGGGTGAAGGCCCTCCCTCCAGGCCATTCGACAGGCGCAGTGGAGTTCAACACCATGAGATCAATGGAAGGCAACTGCTTCGCCGCGCCTCCGCCTGCCACCTGAGCGATCAGCTCCGGCGTCGCCGCAGCCAGGCCAAAGACGATTGCAATGATCACGCAAGCCAGAATGATCTTCACCACACCCTTGATCACCGTTGCGGCAACGATCCCGGCAACCGCCCCGGCGATGGAGACGATGAGTTCCGTAATCGTAACCCACGGATCCTTGTCGATATAGCTATTGGTTTTGGGATCCCGGGTCTGCTTGAAGTCGAGAGTCTGCGAACCATCTGGCTTTCTAACCACATAGATCGTCTGATAGCTGGTGTTTTCAACGACGCTGCGAATGCCGGGAGAGATCTCCGTCACCGTTCGGGTATACACCTGAATCTCGTCTCCAATCACCTGGAGCACGAAGTCGTGTATGTAAGGGGTATAGTTGATAGCTCCTAC
Organism: Acidobacteriota bacterium; assembly: GCA_021800195.1. Taxonomy (GTDB): domain Bacteria; phylum Acidobacteriota; class Terriglobia; order Terriglobales; family Acidobacteriaceae; genus Granulicella. The sequence goes on along the minus strand of JAJYZE010000027.1, from coordinate 5,671 downwards.
GCGAATCTTGTTGCACTCTATCTTTTCCTTATTTTCGATGACGGTATTATTCGCCGTCAGCCGAAACGAAGAGGCTGTCGCGTGGGGAAATCCCTTGACGAGGCCGGGAAAGATCACCTTCTCCATATACCGCGAGACGGCGATATTGAACCCGGCCCGCGAACCGGATGGGATAGAGCCGGGAGCAATCTGGTTACTCAAGCCATCTGCACCGCGGTTCTCCGTCATGCACAGAATGCCGAAATAACTGGATTCCTGGTCGCGCCCATCAAAATAGCCATAGCCCGTGTAGGTTGGCTTCAGCCACTGAAATTCCTTGTCGCTTGCGATCTGATTCAAGTTCACCGTGGCAAAGATATACGCAAATTTGACGATGTTCGCATTGAACCATTCGGACAATCCACCGATCATCAAGGCTCGATTGAAGGTGCTGGGCGGAGGCCCGGAGAAGGTAAGATTCTGGACAACGACGGCAGGGTCTGCATCGCTTCGTGCCTCCGCATCGGTGAGCAGATCATCCTTTTCCAGAAGGTCATTCCCTTGAATGCCGGCGCGAATCTGACCTGCCCTCGCGCCCGAAGGGAGCTGCGGGATGTACTTCAGTTTGACAGAGATGTATGCCGTGCTGCCAGACATGTCATAGCTGTTGCCGCCGGCCGTCAAGCTTCCTTCGGTGATCGGAATCGCCAGAAAGATGATGGCTCCTGAACCCCCGAGGCCGATCTGCCAACTCCCAAACTTCCCGGAAACCTTGTAACTGCCGGAGGGATCGACGTTCTGGTCAAAGTCTTTGGGCACAGTGGGGGATGTTCTCAGCACAGAGTTCACATCGCTGACACGCAGGATGTAGGTGGTGTCCCATCCCAGTGTGGTTACCTCACCACTCAATTCGGCAGCGGCAAAAGTAGAGCGATGGCGAAAGAGAGCGGGAGTGTGCTTTGGAGACGGAAAGGCGTGCTCCAGAAGCGATATCTCCGTAGTGCTCAATGGTTGCAGGCGGGCGTCGGGCAGGGTTTTGGATGACATACTTGAATCCTTTCAAAGATAGAGTCAACAGATGGGAGATGTTGGTGTGATCCGCTGATGAAGGACTGAGCCAAAGAGAGCAGAAAAGATCATGTTGAACTTTGAACGAATAGCCAGCCTTAACCGATAGAAGACCAAAAGTTGCAGCGTCAAGCGTTGCGCTGCTGTTTTGCAGCTCGATGCAGAGCAATGTGGAGTTGTGGTCCTCGCGTTCCAATGTGAAACTGAAGCGACGTGACTCTTTGATGTAGACCATCGACTGTACGCTAACGAGGCATGCCATCGACAGGAGATCGCAACCGACTGTGATCAGTTACCCACCGATGATGCCGTTGGCGTGCAACCTGGTTTCACTTTTCGAGTGGAGGAAAGAACCTTCCGAAAGCTGGTGAGGCGAGATCAGCGTCACGGCTGTCCGTATCACCTGGGCCTATGCCCTGCGCCGCTCGGAGGCAGCTCCGGCGTTTCCGCTGCGGAAAGCCTCTGAAGCTTCGGCCCATGGACGTCTCGCAGCTCCAGGAACCCCGGCGGTGCTGCTGGGCAACGTCCGAGGACAAGCCGTCCGACCTGTGGTGTCCGGTCTGCCACGATCCAGGTTTGCCAACCAGCCGTTACGGGACGAGATGCGGCGCCATAAGCTGTGCTTGCAGTGATGCTGAAGGCTCGCCTCCCTTTTGCGCAGGCAGGGGAGAAACCAAAAGCCTCTCGCCATCTCGAAGAGGAGGCCCACGAACGGTTGGCGATGCGCAGAGCCGAGCGTAGGGTCAGGCTCGCTTAACAGGATGCGCCTTTCGGGGCAAGGTGAACGAGAAGCTTACAGGCTTCGTCGATTCGCACGAAAACTTTAGGGAACCGTCACCATCTCAACCCGGACCAGCAGCGTACGGCATGGAATGAAGCGTCTATGTGTGGTTTTGGGAACGGGCGGAGGATTTTAGTCTCGGATCCTTCCAAACCCGCAGATATCGCCATCTCGCCAGGCGGGGATTGCGCCACTCGAGGGCGTCCGCAGAGAACAGGAGATCGCCGCCGACTCCGCGCTCCATCCGAGGTCAAGGAACGCTCTCTGCCGAACGGCGTCCGCTGCCAGGGATACCGGAGCGATTCAGATGTGTATTGCCGGTGTGCGGATCGCAGAGGCTCCGCTCAGGACGGGAAGCGAAAGGCTTCCGGTCTCGGGCGGTAGACACGGATCATCCAGGGGGGACGGCGCCAGTTGTCCGGGCCAGGCGCGGGACGCGCCAATTGCAGCCAGCGCCGATACTCCTCATGCGCTTTGTTGGTGTCGACGAAGACATCTCCGTAGCGGTCCTGGGCGGCGGCGCGGGTCACCGTCACCTTCTGGTGCCAGCAATGCTGTCCGCTGACCGGATCCGGTTGCACGGCGAAGACCAGATTCTGATGCACACCCGCATCGTTCCACTGAATCCGGGAAGAGTCGCGGTCCGAGCTGGGAAAGGAGCGAATGCCATGCAACTGGCGCATCTTCCATGCTCCGGGACGATCCTGGCTGAGGTCCACCAGCGCGGTCGACCAGCGTTCGCCGCCGGAGTTCTCCTGCAAACGCCAGCGGCCGAGGTGGTGCGAACAAGCAATCACGCCAGGACGTATCGCTTCGGTCACCCAGACTTTGTCAATGAAGTATCCAATGGATGTCTCTACCTTCACCAGATCGCCACTCGCAACCCCCAGGCGAACGGCGTCGGTGGAGTGCATCCAGACAGGATTGCAATGCGAGAGCTCATAGAGCCACTTGGAGTTTCCCGTGCGGCTGTGAATCAGCGTGGGCAGGCGGAATGTCGGCAGCAGCAACATCTCATTCCGCTCGAAGTCGATATGATCCCGATGAACGTGGCTCTTGATATAGGTGGGAAGAGCGTATTCAGGCCACTTCCAGTCCTTCAGGGTTCGCGAATAGAACTCCAGCCGGCGCGACGGCGTGGGGAAGCCCCGAAAAGCCCTGCCCCCGATGGAGAGGCCAATCGGCGTCTCGCCCCTGCGAATCACTGACGTGACAGGATCGACGACGCTGGCATCCAGTTCGTCTGCGCTCAACTCCGTGGTATGCAGTTCGTAGGTATTGCCCTCAATCTCAAAGGCTCCATATCTCCGCATATACTCGAGCGGCGACAAGCCTTCTGCGCGGGCGGCCTCGGGCAGTCCTGGCACGCTATTTTCAAAGATCCAACGATAATATTCGTCCAGGGTGATCTTCTCCGCCGGGCGGTAGGGAGACTCGAAGAACTTGCGGATGCCCAACGCTCCATCGGGATCGATGCGCCAGGAGAGTTCAATCCAGAATTCGTCTTCCTCCCAGACCTCACCCAGCCCCGCTTCACGATGCGCCTCCCAGGTAAAGTTGAACTTCTTGCCCTGGCGCTCCATCTCCACCCGCAGGACAGGTTGACGGAAGCCAATCCAGCGGCCCGCCTGGGTCTCCTGGCTCATCAGATCATGCCGCTCGGAGGCATGCCCCATGGGCAGCACATAGTCGGCGAACCATGCGGTCTCGCTCCAGGTGGGCGTCAGGCACGCATGCCGTTCCACCTTGCTCTCGTCGGTGAGGGCCTCGATCCAGCTCATGCCGTCCGGGTTTGTCCAGACCGGGTTGTAGACGCGGCTGAAGTAGACGGCAAGCTTGCCGCGGTTCTCTTTGAGAAAATGCGGCAAAAGAAAGCTCATCTCGAATGAGGCCAGCGGATACTCCGGCGCCCACATCATCTCATTCCATGCGTCGGGCGCCGGAGGCATCATGGGAGGCGCTGGAACAAACTTGTCCCATGAACTGGGAGAGGTTCCGCCACGCGTGCCGACAGACCCGGTGAGTACGCTGAGGAACATGACGGCCCGGGCTGCCTGCCAGCCGCCCAGATTACCGGCGGCTGCGTTACGCCAGATGTGCGCGGAAAAGGCAGACCCTGCGCGGGCAATCTCATGCGCCACCTCCACAATGGCGGAGGCGGCCACTCCGGACTCGCGCTCGGCGTACTCCGGCGTATATCCGGCGTACAACTGCCCCAGGAGATCCAGGAACGTCTCAAACGTCTCCGGCTTGTCTGGATGCTCCTCGCGCAGGAACTCCTGCCAGTTGACCCAGCGGGAGACAAATTCGTGATCGAAGAGCCGTTCCCTTACGAGAACGTTACACATGGCCAACAGAATCGCGGCTTCACTGCCCGGCCACGGCGCCAGCCAATAGTCAGCTTTGCTGGCGGTATTGGAAAGTCTCGTGTCGACCACGCAGATCTTGGCCCCGCCGGCTTTGCCGTCAATGATCCGCTGCGCGTGAGGATTGAAATAATGTCCTGCCTCCAGGTGCGAGCTGAGCAACAGAATGAACTTGGAATTGGCGAAATCAGGCGATGGCCGGTCGTAGCCTTGCCAAAATGCAAAGCCGGTGCGCGCCCCCGCCGAGCAGACGTTGGTATGGCTGTTGTGAGCATCGACGCCCCAGGCATGCATCACTCGCTGGTTATAAACCAGTTCGTGCCCTGGCCGTCCGACGTGGTACATGATCTCGTTCTTTCGGCCTTCCTGCAGAGCGCTGCGAATCCGCGCAGCAAGATCATCGAGAACGTCGTCCCAACTCACTCGTTCCCACTTGCCCTCGCCCCGTTTGCCTGTCCTTCGCAGCGGGTACAGGATCCGCTCGGGATCCGTCACCTGGTTGAGCGTGGCCGGACCCTTGGCGCAGTTGCGCCCACGGCTGCCGGGGTGCTCCGGATTGCCTTCAAACTTCCGGATCTTCAGGGTGTCTTTGTCCACGTAGGCCAACAGACCGCAGGCAGCCTCACAGTTGAAGCAGACGGTCGGAATCAGCGCATACCGCTTCTTCACCTTGCGCGGCCACTGCGCCGGATCATACTCTGACCAGTCACTCCATTGATCGCTGGGTGGAAAACTCGACAGTCCGCCCGCGGGAGGATCCAGGGCAAGGGCATCGGGGTGGAGAGGATTCGTGTTTTTCATGATTAGCTCAGAGGGACAACCTGTCCAGCTTTGATCCAGACATCTTCATATCCCAGCAGCCCGGCCAGGGCCAGGATCGCCGCCAGGATCGCAAGCTCGGGGAGAGGATGCCAGAAGAGAAACAATCCGCCAAGAATGATTGGGGCTGCAAATCCGATGACGACGGCCACCCCCCAGAACTGCACCCGGTAGCGGCCGGTGAGCATGGCTCGACTGGCCAAAGCCGCATCCTCCGATGCATGGGGTAGCGCAAGCTCCGCCAGCACCATAGCCAGGCTGAGCAGCAGAGCGGCAAATAAGATCAACGCAGCGTTCCGCAGCACCTGAGACGCTGCGCCTGAGGCGATGCCCGCGAGCAGCACCACGGCTCCCCCAGCGCTGAGCGCCTGCACCAGAAGGTGCCAAAGGAAGAGCGGACTCTGCCAGAGATCGCGCCCTTTGGCCTGGGCAAACAGGAACGCGGAGTAGCACGCACTCCCGATCGCAAGAGCGCCGGCGATCCACCTCAAGGCGCAAGGCACCTCGCCGGTCAGCATGCCGGTGACCAGCCAGGCTGTTCCCACCCCGCCATAACCGATGAGGATGTAGCTGCCCAGCACCAGCCAGGAGCGAAAGTTCGGTTTGATCAGCAGGAAGTAGAAGCGCTCCGGCCGCTTGAGATCGAAGATCAACAACC
>JAJYZE010000026.1 GCA_021800195.1 Acidobacteriota bacterium | reverse complement strand
CGTCGGTGCCGCGCAGCCAATCGTCGTACGCCTCTTCAATGCCGGACTTGCCCACCACATCGCCCGGCTCATAGGCCGCGTAGCGTTCGTCATTCAGATCGGACTCGCTCACCTCGCCCACATAACCAACCACGTGCGCGAGCACTCCATCCCGGGGATACACTCGGCGCTGCTCATCCAGCGTCTCCAGCTCCGGAAGGTCGTCCCGATGCGCCGCAATGAACGCCTGCTCATCGGGCGTGATGTCCTGCTTCAAGGGGATTGGCTGATACTTGGGGGCGAAATGGTAGCGCCTCAACGTGGTTTGAATCTGGTTCAGAGGAAGATGCAGACCGGCGGCAATCAGCGGCAAATCAACGCGCAGATCCTTGACCTGGTCTCGCACCAGAAAGCAGGTAACCGACGGATAGTTGTCCACCAATAGCCGCCCATAACGGTCAAAGATCCGCCCTCGCGGCGCCAGAACCGGCACCCTTCGGATACGATTCTGTTCCGCCAGCACACGGTAGTTGTCCGCATCCAGAACCTGCAGCCTCCACAGCCAGCAGCCCAGCACCAACAGCACCACCGCCACAACATACTGCGAGACGTGCAGCTTGGCCGCCGACAACTTTTCCTTGCGATCGATGCTCTCCAGATCCATCCCGCGGCCTCTGCCCCTGCTCCCTTGTGTGGCTGCTGTTTACCCTCTTCGCTCTTTGCTCTTCCTTCTTCAATCTCTCGCCTGAATCCTTGTTCTTTCTCTCCAAATCCTCTGCGCGGCTTTTGCTTCAATCCCGAATCCTGAACCTGTCCAGGATATAGAAGACAGGAATCGCGACCAGGCTGTTGGCCACCGCACTGAGCAGCTCACCCACCGGCAACAGTTGATAGGACGTCTCACCCAGCAGCCAGTGAGCGATGAGGTAGAGCAATCCGCTCTGGCAAAGGCTAAGCGTAAAGACGAGAGTTGCGCGATTGATCGCGTTGTCAATATCCACGGCAAACCCCAGGCTGGCGGCCACGTAGCCCACCACTCCCTTGGCAATGCCCTCCACTCCAAAGGGATGATTTGTCAGACCATCCTGAAACAGCCCAATCAGGGTTCCGGTCACGGCCCCGGCGATCGGGCTCCGGCGCGATACTGCAAAAAAGATCGTTGCAATCAGAGGCAGATCCAGATGCAGCAGCCAGGGGAAGGTCTTGGGCAGCATCGCCTGCAGCAGGATGCAGACCACCGGCGCCAGGACCGTCACGCCAGGATGAAAACCATACTGGTCCAGCTCTTCACGTGATGTATAACTCCGCTCCGCCATGGTTCCTGCTCACTGGCTCCCTGGCTCCTCTTCGGGGAGCCGCTGTGGCCTACGGTTGCTGAGGTTGCTGATCCGGCTGATGACCGGGAGTTGCCTGGCCTTGCGCTCTGCCTGGACTCTCAGGCTGCCCTCCCGGCGTCATTTCAGTCGCCGGAAGCGTAGCTCCGGGCGAAAACCTGTCCGTATGCAATGCGGCCCGGGGTTTCGGCAGCCCGGAGTTAGCCACGCCCGGCAAGCCGCCGATCTGGCTCTCCGGGTCATCCGGAGCGGCTGGGGTCGTTCCGGCTCCGCTGCCCCTGGAGGCACCCTTGGTTTCCGCCGCGGTTCCGGCCGCGCCGTTGCCGGCCGCTTCTGCCGCTGCCGCAGAGGGCTGCAAGCCAGGCAGTTTTCTCGCAACCAGATCCGCGGCTCTCTGGCTGGCCTCGGCGGTCGCCTCCGCCGTGGCCGCGTCCTGGGCCGCGGCGGGAGGCAGCGTCGCCGAGCTTGCCGTGATGACCAGCACCTCCTCCAACCGATTCAGATCCGCGGCCGGCTTGATGGTGATGGCCGTGTAGGGCTGGTGAAGCGGATCCGGGGCGATCGACTGGATGGTCCCCACCGGCAACCCACGCGGAAAGACAAGGTCTCCGCCGGAGGTGATCACCGGCTCGCCCACCTTGATTCGGGAGTCTGCGGTGAGGTCATCGATCTGCACCTGTCCGGTTGCCGTTCCCCGCACAATGGCTCGAATCCGGGTGACGGCCAGAATGACCCCTGCGCCCGAGCTGGGATCATTGATCAGCAGCAGTTGCGAGGTGTGCGGAAACACATCCCGGATCTTGCCCACCACGCCGTCCGGAGTAACCACCGGTTGATCCGGTTTCAGGCCATCCGCCGAGCCCTTGTCCAGATACAGAACGTGCGACCGCTCTGAGCCGCTGGTCCCAATCACCTGCGCAGCCACATTGGTCAACGCATACTGCTCCCGGAAGGCTAATAGCCGCTGAAGTCTTCGCCCTTGAGCCGCATCTTCTGCGAGCGACGCCTCTTCTTCGCGCAGCCGAGCCACCTCATTCCTGAGCGCCATGTTCTGCTGCCGCGCCTGGCGCAGATCCACGTAATCATGCCATAGGCCGCGAACTTTGGAACTGGAGATCTGCACCCCAGCCTCCAGCGGCGCGATTGCCGTCACCGTCCAGCGCCGCAGCAGAGAGACCTCCTGCCCATCGGGAGCCGAACCCTCACTCTCCATCGCTGCGCCGCCGGCCGGCCCGTCCGCGTCCCTGGCCGGGCGCTGCACCTGCATGGCCAAGGCGATAACCTGAACCAGCACAATGGCGATCAGCACCAGCGGATTTTTGAGTCGAGTGAAGAATGATTCCATCGTAAGACCGAGCCCCGGCAGAGATGGCTTGCCGTTGTGGGTTCCGTGGAGCAATTGCGCGAGCACCTCCGCAGCCGGAGAGGCTGGGAAGCCGCTCCATATGGGTCCATGCTCCCTTCCATTATTTCATCGGAACTGCCCGGCCGTGTCCACGCCGATCCTTCTGACGCGAAGAACAGCGCGGGCAGATCCTTCGCTGCTACCATCAAGCCGTGGCGCTTCAACTCTCCACCCCCGTCAAGTTCGTCCGGCGCATCGGCGAGCGCGTTGCCGCCGGCCTCTCGGAGCGAGGCATCGCCACGGTTGAAGATCTCCTCTATCATCTCCCCTTCCGTTATGAGGATCGGCTCCATCCCCGGCCACTGTCGCTTTACCAGCCCGGCGAGATGGCCTCCCTGACCGGCGAGGTGCGGGGAACCGTTCTGCTCCGCACTCGCTCCGGCCCCATCTTTGAGATGACGGTGGGCATCGCGCCCCCGCTCAGCCAGCGCCCCCAAGGTCAAGGTTCGAACAGAGGCTCGGCAGCGTCTCCCCACCTGGGGCTTTGCGGCGTTGACCCGGGGCTGGCCGGCCCTCCGCCTTTGGCCCCCGCAGAGACGGTCAAGTGCCTGTGGTTCCACGGCGCCTATCTCAAGGACAAATTTCGTCCCGGCCAGAGAATCGCCCTTTACGGCAAGCTGGAGGCCAGCCGCAGCGGCAGAGCGCCCAACGCCCTCGGCTCCCCGCGCTTCAAGCTCATCCAACCCGTCTTTGAGATTCTGCCGGAAGGCGCACCGGGCGGAGACGGCACCTGTGAGGACACGGAGTTCACCCTGCTCGAAATGGGCCGCATCGTACCCATCTATGAGTCCCTGGGAGGAACCACCCCCTGGGGCGCCAAGCTGACTTCACGCTGGCTGCGCCGCGTGATGTGGACTATCTTCAAAGACCTCACCGAGTCCCAGGAGGCTGGCCTGGCCGGGGGAGCCGGCGCGGAGAAGCCCGGTTCAGAGGCAAGCCCCTCCGCGGACACCCTGCCTTCATCCTTGAGCCGGCGGCTCGGACTCCTCACCCGCATGGAGGCCCTGCGAAACCTGCACTTTCCTCCCGCCGACACCTCCGTCAACGATCTGATGTCAGCGCGAACCGCTGCGCATCGCCGCCTGATCTTTGAAGAGTTCTTCTATCTGGAGCTGGGGCTGGAACTCAAGCGGCGCCGGTTTCGCGAACGCCGCGGCACCACTTTTGTGACCAACGAACAGGTTCGCGCGGCCCTGAAGCAGATCCTGCCTTTCAAACCCACTGCCGCGCAGAAGCGCGTTTTGGGCGAGATCGTCCAGGATATGCGCAGCCCACAGCCCATGCGCCGCCTGCTGCAGGGAGACGTGGGGTCCGGCAAGACCATCGTCGCTCTGCAAGCCGCGCTGGTCGCCATCGAGAACGGCTATCAAGTGGCCTTGATGGCTCCCACCTCCATCCTGGCCACCCAGCACTACCTCTACGCCCGGGAGCTGCTGGGCGACAAGAGCTCACCTCGCCACGGACGGCGTTACCGCATCGCCCTGCTCAGCGGCGCGTTGGACGAACGCAGCAAGCGCGAAGCTGCGGGTGGCATCCTGCGCGGCGAGGTGGATCTTGCCATCGGCACCCATGCCCTGGTGCAGGAGGGCGTCGACTTCGCGCGCCTGGGTCTGGTGATCGTCGATGAGCAGCACCGTTTCGGCGTCCAGCAACGCTTCCAGCTCATCCGCAAGCCAGGCGCCACTGCCTTGAGCCCAGCAGCCAAACGCCAACCGCCGCAGCCGGACTCCCTGCTGGACGGTCCACCCCCGCTGGAGCCTCCGTCGGGTGAGCCGGACATGCTGGTGATGACCGCGACCCCCATCCCCCGCACCCTGGCGCTCACCCTCTACGGCGACCTGGAGGCCAGCGTGATCAACGAACTACCTCCCGGCCGCACCCCCATCGTCACCCGCCGCGTGGCGGGAGAGCGCGCCGAGCAAGTCTGGCAGTTTGTCCGCCGGCAGGTCACCGCCGGCCGTCAGGCATACATCGTTTACCCCATCATCGAAGGCGACCGTGACGATGAGCCGCAACTGGACTTCGCCCTCGAAGCGGAAGATGGGGAAGAGAGGAAGGAAGACAAGGCCGGCAGGCGCGCAGCCTCAGCCGGGAAACGTTCCGGCTCGGAGCACCCGGCCAGGATGCGCTCGCCCGGCTCCGCCAAGCTCCGATCCGCCGTCGAAATGCATCGGGAGCTGCAGCAAGGCCCTTTGGCCGGCCTGCGACTTGGACTTCTCCACGGACGCCTGTCCCCGGACGACAAAGAGGTGACCATGAATCGCTTCAAGCGCGGGGAGGTGGAAGTTCTGGTCTCTACAACGGTGATCGAGGTCGGCGTGGACGTTCCTAACGCTACCGTAATGGTGATCGAACACGCCGAGCGCTTTGGCCTGGCTCAACTGCATCAACTGCGGGGACGGGTCGGCCGCAGCGATGCTCGCAGCTACTGCATCCTGGTGACCGGAACCGACATCACGCCCGAGGCGGATCTCCGGCTGAACGCCATGGTCCAGATTCAGGACGGATTCATCCTTGCGGAGCAGGATCTGCTCCAGCGTGGTCCCGGCGAGTTCTTTGGCACCCGGCAGGCGGGCCTGCCCGACCTTCGCGTCGCCAACCTCGCCCGAGATCGGGATCTGCTTGAACTCGCCCGCCAGGAGGCGGTCCGCTTCGCGCACAGCCCCGACCCCACCATCCCGCGCGAGCAGATCGAAGGAGTCTGGTTCCGTCTTCAGCACCAGTGGCAGCGCCGCTACGGTTTGCTGGAGGCATAAGATCGCCGCGGCCGGCAAACAACCTCTCCGACCAGCTACGCGCCGCAACCCGATGCGCCGCAATCCGGTACCAGGGAGCGCGGCAAAACCCTCCCCCGCGAAAACGCCGCGCCGGCTCTCTCCGCGCCGCGCTTCAGCTCGCCATGGCCACCGGCTCTTCCAGCGCGGTCACGGGCTGCGCCTGTTTCTTCGGCCCCCTCTTCCGCGCCACCAGAATCTTGATTCGATCCAGCAGTTCAGCCGGAGAACTTGCGCCTTTGGGAAGAAAGGCGTCCGCCGCGGCGGCTCGGTCAAAGTTCGTCACCGTGCCGGACACCAGCAGCCCGGGCAGCCCCGGATGCAACTGCTTGGCCCGTCGAATCAGATCGTTTCCGTCCATCTGCGGCAGAAGCAGATCAGCGAGCAGAAGATCCACGGAACCCTGTGCCGCCGTCTTCAGGTGCTCGAGAGCCTCCGCAGCCGTGCTGACCGCCACCACCCGGTAGCCACGCGTCTCCAGGAGAAACTTCCGCACCGAAAGCACCTGTTCGTTATCTTCCACACACAAGATCGTCTTCCGTGGTCTCATCGATACTCCTCGCCGCCGGTCATCGCGGCTTGCCTCTCCCAAGTCCAACACAGACGGCGTCTCCGTGCGGAGTTGCGCCGAGCCCAAAACCTCTCTCAAAAAACCTTCAACCATCAGAGATCGCGTGCGCCTGCGGCGGCACATCGCATCCCCTCCAACGCCATTCGTCCGCTCCCGGCCGCAACCGGCCGCACGCGCCGACAGGGTTCGGGCCGACGGACTTGCTCAGCCGCGCTCCAGAGGCAGACCCTCCCTTCGCTGTGGAAGCTGTGGATCGCAGTGAAAAAGGTGCAAAACTCCTCTTTGACCGCTTCGCTGCCATCTTCCAGGCAGCACCCATCGACAGCCAGGCTCGAACAGGCTTCCCGGGAACGGTATGGTGGCGCGGGGCAGCTCGGCGGACCCAGGAGCTCCTGGGGGGCGTGATTCATTTGAGCTTGAATCGCGCCGCAGAGGACAGCGTGGAAGCCTTTGCTACCCCTTCAAATTGTCAGAAAATCAGGCGAAAAATCAAACGTCCTCGGAGCCTTCTCTGGAGCCTTCTCTCGATGACGACTTGCTGAGCATACGAAGGACCAACTGCCCTGGCAACAGTGAATTTTTGGCGAAAATACGATGAGTTTGAACTAGCGCTTCCACCGCAATCGCACATAGCCCGTGTCTGTTGGCCTTTGTGATTCCCCCGCTGTGGAAAACCTTCGATTTCAGGGCAGGAAAAGCCGTCCCTCTGCAACAGGAATAGTGCGCCCGGAAACTTCGACGGAGTGAACCCGGTCCCCTAGTTTGGCGGCGCGAACCAGGATTCGGCTGGGACGCCGTATCTCGGCGCCCTGCTCAATCTCCACAGTCTGCCCCGGCCGCGCCAGTCCGTGCTTCACCAGCCACGCAATGCAGCAGCCCGCCGCCGATCCGGTGGCCGGATCCTCGCCGGAGTAAAATTGCATGCGCGCGCGCCAGCGCGGATACCCATCGGTGGATTTGCCTGGCGTTGCATCCAGCCGCGCCGCGGGCTCCGCCTCCGGCGCTGCCGCTTCCACCGGCGCGATGCAATAGAAAAAGTGCGTCTCTCGTTCGGCCAGCCACGCCGCAGCCTGGCGGTGCGCCAGTTGCATTCTCTGCAAAGCGGCCACGGAACGCAGGAGAACGATGCAGAAGGGAGTGCCGGTCGAGACTGTCTGGGGAGGAAAACCGGAAGAGAGATCCTCCGCGCTGAGACCGATCAGGTTGGCCACCTCAGCCCGATCATGGGTCGCCCCAAACACCGGATCGCTTTGCAGCATCGTGGCCTGAAGACCAGCAGCCGCATCTTCTTGCGGTGCAAAGCGCACCGGAACAGGCCCCCCGCGCAGCCGCAAGATCACGGTCTCCGTTCCTGCCTGGCCCAGCCGCGGATGACGCAGGCGCAGCCAGGCCGCCGTTCCCAAGGCCGGATGACCTGCAAACGGCAGCTCCTCCTCCATGGTGAAGATGCGCACGCGCACGCCATCGCGCGCCTCCATCTCCGGATCGCCGGGCAAGATGAAGGCTGTTTCAGAGAGGCGCATCTCACGCGCAATGCTCTGCATCTGCTGATCGGACAGCGAGCTGCCGTCGTGAAAGACCGCCAGGGGGTTGCCCTCCAAGGGGCGTTCGGCAAAGACATCCAGCGTCGAATAGTCCAGCGCGTGCGACATGCCCTACATGCTACCTCGGATGGCGCTTCATCACAGTTGCGCCGCGAAGACTGCTCCTGCCCCGGAGTTGGCCGCCCAGGAATCTCTTCCGGGGCAGTTCTTTCCTACTGCGGCAGTTATCGCGCCTTCCTGCCGCTTCGCCGGACGCTATGAAAACAGCGCGGAGTCTCCTAAACTGTAGGAAGAGCGGCGAATCGAAGCGCAGATGTTACCGGCGCAGGAGTCTGATGACCTTGAAGTCCTCCTTTTCCACCGAGAATCTACAGGACGAAGCTTTACCGGCAGCCACGGCTGAGGCTCCCATCCCAGCCGAGGATGAGGAGATCTCCCTGCTCGACCTGCTGATTGTGCTTGCCGAACACAAGCGAACCATCCTGTGGATCACGGGAACCTTTGCCATCCTTTCGGTGGTCATCTCGCTGCTCCTGCCGGTGAAGTACACTGCCAGCACCACCCTGCTCCCCCCGGAGACAGGCTCCTCGATGTCCTCCCTGCTGTCCTCGCAGTTGGGCGCCATGGGCGGCATGGCGGCCATGGCGAGCGGAAGCCTGGGCCTGAAGAATCCCAACGACGAATACGTAGCGATGCTGCGAAGCCAGACTGTAGAAGACGCCATGGTGAAGCGATTCGGCTTGATGCAGGAGTACCACGCCCGCTATCTCTCCGTGGCTCGGAAGGATTTTGAAGGCAATGTCACTGTGGACGGCGACGGCAAAGACGGATTGATCCACATCTCCGTGGAAGATCGCAGCCCCGTTAAAGCCGCCGCCATGGCCAACGGCTATGTGAATGCTTACCGCGACCTTTCAAAGAATCTGGCCATCTCGGAAGCCTCGCGCCGCCGGCTCTTCTTCCAGCAAGAAGTGGACAAGGCCAGAACCAACCTGGCCGATGCCGAGATCGCCCTGGAACAGACCGAGCAGAAGACCGGAATCATCGCGCCGGATAGCCAGGAGAGAGCTTTGATCGATTCAGCGGCAACCCTGCGCGCCCAGATCACGGCCCTCGATGTGCAAATTCAGGGGATGCAGACTTATGCCACCGGGGAGAACGCGCAGTTGATTCAAGCCCAGCAGGAACTCTCCGGCCTGCGCGATCAGCTTGAAAAGCTGAGCGGCTCTGGAAATGTCACGACCAAAACTTCGACAGACGAGTTTCTGCTGCCCCGGGGAACGATTCCCAAGGCGGGCATGGAGTACATCCGCAGGCTGCGGGACGTAACCTACTACGAGACGATTCTGGACATTCTGGCCAGGCAGTTTGAGATGGCCAAGCTGGATGAGGCAAAAGAGGGCGCGCTGATTCAGGTGCTCGACCCGGCCATCGTCCCCGACCGGAAGTCTTTTCCAAAACGAGCCTTGATCGTCATCGGATCGACGGTACTGGGCTTCTTCCTTGGAACCTTCCAGGCGTTGCTCCAAGCGGCCATCCAAAGGCTCCGGAGCGACCCTGAGACAAGCAGCAAACTGGCCCTGCTCAGGCGCGCGCTCTCCGTCAGATCTGCCAAGGCTCAGTAGTGCCCCTTTGGGGTGCAGAAGCTGCCAGCTTGCGCCGGGCAGCGCTGCGCCCCGCATCCGAGAAGTACAAGACGGATGCCGGCTGCGCTCCTAAAGCATTTTCAGTGTTGCTGGGTACACCGGACGGGGCGTGCAGTGGCGTTTTCATTGGGGAAAACGCCCATAGAGGTCGAAGCGTCGCGTTACACCTGCACTGAAAACGCTTTAAGCCGTTCGGATATCGTTGGCCGCCTTCCGCAAGGGTTCCGTGGCGACTCCTTGACTCTGCCGCGTAATGAGCATCATGACCACGCCACAAAGCATGCTTCCAAGGGCGGCCACCTGAGCGTTGCTGAGCGTGTGATGAAGGTAGAGCTTGGGGTTGATGCGAACGAACTCTACTAGGAAGCGACCGATGCCGCTCAAGAGCAGGTACTCGCCGGTCAGGAACCCCAGGGGAAGAGACTTGCTGTTCGATGCGCGCCTCCAGAGCCACCAAGCTAGGGCCAGGGAGAAGAGCAGCTCATAGATCGGCGTGGGCTGCACTGCGGCCGTGGGAGGGTTGGGCAGAACCAGCGCCCGGGTGTACCGGGTGAGGCCATTCGCCATATGGACACCCCACGGTAGCGTGGTGTTGATCCCATAATCTCCATCGCCGGAGAGCAGACAGCCAAGACGGCCCACGCCGTATCCGACCGCCGCAGCCGGAGCGGAAAGGTCCAGCATGCGCAGTGCGGCGCGGCCACCGGTGAGGCCATTGGGCTTGTTGAGTATGCCCTGGTACATCAGCATCGCGATAGCTGCCAGCAGTCCTCCATACCAGGCGAAGCCGGCTTGAAACCAATGCAGAAAGCTGAACAGGACCTCACTGGGATGACGCAGGCCGGGGGCCAGGATCTCGCGCCAGGCGCCGATCAGATCGGGGATATCCTGCAACTCGTGCCAGAGTTTCGCGCCGATGATCCCAAACAACACCACCATGGTCACGATGTTGATGGCGTCACCTTCCACCCGATTCCGAACGAAGTTGTTGTGCAGCACCAGAACGCTGCAAACGGCTGCCAGCCAAAGCATCAGCCCAAAGGTTCCGACATGAGCAAAACCGAGATTTATATAGGGATACATGCAGACTTCAGTATAGCGGCGACCGCCCGCTCCGGAGCATCTCCGCGGACAAGTTCCCGCGGTTCCGCGAATGGATCGGCGGCTCCGCTCCGGCAAGCGCCCCAATCGGAAGGGGTTGGAGAGGGACACCGAGAGCAATCTACAAGGATGGGAAGAAACTCCGGCGCGGTTTTCCTCATTACCGAGGCAGATGGAGACGATCCCTCTTTTTTCAACCTGCGGGTATCGCGTAATCTTGACATCATGGTCATGACGGTTCCTGCTTTTGTTCCTCCCGAGGAGATGGAGGTTCTGCTCACCGCGGAGCAGATCGCCGAACGCGTCAAGGTGGTTGGCGATCAGATCTCCCAGGATTACAAAGGGCAGTCGATCGTGCTGATCGGCGTGCTGAAAGGCGCGGCGATCTTTCTGGCAGACCTGGCGCGTTCGATCCAGGTGGATAACACCTTTGACTTCGTGGCGGTTTCGAGCTACGGCAGAGCGCGGGTCACCTCCGGCGCGGTGAAGATGATCAAGGACATCGACAACCCTATCGAAGGGCGGCATGTGATCCTGGTCGAAGATATTTTGGACACCGGGCTGACGCTGAGCTATCTGCGCGGGCTGATGCTGCAACATCGTCCGGCGTCGCTCAAGATCGCCACCTGCCTGGACAAGCCTGAACGGCGCCTGGTGCCCATTGAAGCCGATTACGCCTGCTTCAAGATCCCCAACGAGTTTGTCATCGGTTATGGAATGGACTATGCCGAGCGCTATCGCGGCGTGCCGGACATTCGGATCTACCCGGATAACCCGCCTCCAGGGCATTGAACGGCAGCCTGGACAGGAATGCCTGGAAGCAACCGCCGATTGAGTAAACTAACGGCATGAGTTCCGTGCTGCACTCCTCCAACAGCTCCTCGGTGATTGTCTCTCCGGCGCGCGGTTTCCGCGGCTCGGTTACGCTACCGGGCGATAAATCCATCTCTCATCGCTATGCCATGTTGGCGGGCTTTGCCGCAGGGACGTCGCGGCTCACGAACTTTTCTACCGGCGCCGATCCGCACAGCTCGCTGAGCTGCTTGCGCGCGATGGGCGCTAGGATCGAGACGGTCGGCAAGACGATCGAAGTCACTGGAACCGGCGGCTTGCTGCGCCAACCGAGCCAAGACCTGGACTGCGGCAACTCCGGCTCCACGATGCGCATGCTGGCGGGGCTGGTGGCAGCGCAAAAGGGCTCCTTCCGCTTCGTCGGAGATGAGTCCCTGACAGCTCGTCCCATGGAGCGCATCCGCAAACCCCTCCAGCAAATGGGCGCCAAGATTGAGTTGACCGATGGTCACGCGCCCATGGTGGTGCATGGCGGTGATCTGACGGGAATCAACTTTGAGACGCCGATCGCCAGCGCGCAGGTAAAGACCGCTGTGCTGTTTGCGGGTTTGCAGGCGCAGGGCGTCACCTCCATTGTCGAGCGGGTGCGGACGCGAGACCACACCGAGCACGCGCTGCGAGCCTTTGGAGCGAAGCTGGAGCGCAAGGATGGCCGGCTTTCGATTGCCGGAGGACAGAAGCTGACGGCGATGGACGCTACCGTGCCGGGCGATATGTCCTCAGCCGCATTCTTTCTCTGCGCAGCGCTGCTCTTTGAGGACTCCAACCTGGTTCTGGATGCGCTGGGAATGAACCCCACCCGGGCGGCGATGCTGGATGTGATCTCGGCGATGGGCGGTAACATCAAGGTGCTGGACGTGCAGGAGACCCATGGAGAGATGGCTGGGACCATCCAGGTGAATCGAGGCCGCGCTCTGCTTGGCATTGACATCGCCGGCGAGCAAGCGGCCCAGTTGATCGATGAACTTCCGGTGGTTGCCGCGATTGCGCCGTATACCCAGGGAGGCGTGCGCATCCGCGACGCCAGAGAACTGCGCGTCAAAGAGAGCGATCGCATTGCGCTGGTGGTGAAGAACCTGCGCGCCATGGGCGCTGAGGTGACCGAACTGGAAGATGGGATGGATATCCCCGGAGGACAGCGGCTGCGCGGCGGAGTCATTGACTCCGCAACGGACCACCGCATTGCTATGGCGTTTTCCATAGCCGCCCTGCGAGCCGAAGGGGAGACGGAGATTCGCGGCGCGGAGGCTGCCGGTATCTCATTCCCCGAGTTCTTTGTCTGGCTGAATGAGCTGGCCCTGCGATAAGGTATTTCGGTTTCCACGCAACTCGAAGCCAAGGCTCCGCGTTGAAGCGAGGGTGCTATAGTATTTTCAGTGTTGATGGGTGTCCCAAAGAGGGCTTGCAGTGGCGTTTTCATTGGGGAAAACGCCCATAGACGTCCAGGCGTTGGGTACACCTGCACTGAAACTGCTTTAAACCCGGCCGTTGAAGGTGCGCGGAGGATAGATTCGCAATAGCTCGTTCAGGTTTTGTTGCACCTCATCCACGTCGACCTCATCGATGATGTAATCCTGCGGCGCGCTGGGAAGGTCGGCGTTCTTCAAGATCCTGGCGCGGGGGTTGTTGAGCGGAAGCCACTCGACCTCCGGCGACCAGGCCGGCGCGATGATCACCATGGGTAGCCGCGCGGCCCGGGCCAGATGCATCGGTCCGGTATCCAGAGTCAGCGCCACATCGGCGAGCGATAGGATCGCCGCCAGCTCCAGAGGGTGAGTCTGACCCGCCAGGTTGGCGGTGGAAAAGCTGAGGCCGGCGCGCAGGGCGTCGATGGCCGGAGCCTCCGCGCCGGTGCCCGCGAAGATGATCTGCATCCGATACTCGCGGCGCAGGGTCTCCGCCACCGCGCGAAAGCGCTCCGCACGCCAGGACTTTCGTTGTGTGGGGCTGGTCTGGGTGATAAAGACCGCCACAGGTTCTTGCTCATCCACGCCGTGCTCGCGCAGCAGGCGATGCGCTGCGCTCACCTCCTCAGAAGATGGAAAAACCTGCGGTTCAAGAAGGTCAGGATTCGCCCGCAGTTGCTCCAACAGCGCCGGCCCGTGACCCAACATATCCAGGATTCGCAGATTGTTGGCGATCTGGCTCAGACGAGGGTCGAAGCGAAGATGGGCGGCTGCAAGCTCCGGCAGCAGCGTGAAGCCCGCGCGCACAGGACTGCCCGCCAGCAGGGCGGAAAGAGTCACCCGGGAGCGCTCGTTGCCGGTGGTGAGTAAAACGGCATGGGGCTCGTGGCCGAATGGCTTGGCGCGGCTCAGCGCCCTGGCCGAGGCCAGCATCTCGCGCAAGGGGCTGGGTGTAGAAACCAGCGCCTCCAGACCCGGGTTGTGGCGCAGGATCTCGAGGGCAAAGCCGCTGGCGGCGGCCGCCACTCTGGCCTCCGGCAGAACGGCGTGGATGGCCGCAATCAAGGGTGTGGCGTGGATGGCCGTGCCCAAGGCCAGCGGGTGCTGCAGGAGCAGAAAGTTGCGAACCTCGGCCAGCTCCGGCTGCGTGGCATGGAACATTCGCTCGATGACGGCGAGGTTGACCAGCCCGGCGGATTTGAGAACGGAGGCGATAGCTTGAGAATATCAAGGGTGCGCGCTGACCAAGCGGCGCAGGCTCCGGCGGGAGCGCCCGCAGCCCGATCAGTTGACGCAGTACCCCGGCTAGTTGCGCCGGGCCGGCCCGGTTGACTTGCGCACGACCAATGTAGGCTGAATGATGTGCATCTCGCCCTTGAGGGGCTTTGCCGTGCGCGGAGAATCCTCCCGGAACAGGGCATGAAACGCCGCTCCGGCAATCTGGGTGCGAGGCATGGCTACCGTGGTGAGTGGGGGCGAAACATAGGCGCTCATTTGAATATCGTCAAACCCAACCACTGAGATGTCCTCGGGCACGCGCAGTCCAGCCTCCGCAATTGCGCCCATGGCGCCGATCGCACTCAGATCGTTGGAAGCCAGCACGGCGGTGGGCCGCTTGCGCGAGGACAGAACTCTCCGCATGGCTTCATGGCCGCCCTCCATCTTGTGATTCCCTTCCTGAATCAGTCCGGGATTGACATCCAACTGATGCCGCACCGCACTCTCCAGGAAGGCCTTGTAGCGAGCCTGCGCCGAAGCCAGCTTCAGGGGTCCGGTCAGAAAGGCAATGCGTCTGTGCCGCAGCTTTATCAGGTGCTGCATCGCCGCATCCACACCGGCCGAGTAGTCCAGCCGGACGCAACTGACGCCAGGCTCAGGCTTGCCCGAGTCCAGAAACACCATGGGAATATGCATGCGGCGGAAGTCCTCAATCAGGCGGTCATCCATCTCGGAGGTCATGATCGCAACCCCCTCCACCCGGCGTTGCAGCATGCGTTCTACGCAAATCTTCATCCGTACCGATTCGTAGTTGGTGTTGCTGACCAGCACCTCTTGGCGGTACCGCACGGCAATATCCTCAAACGACTTCACCAGCTCCGGAAAAAACGGATTGGTGATGTCGGAGATAATCAGGCCGTAGAGGTTGCTGCGTCCTGAACCCAGCGCCCGGGCATTCGTGTCCGGATGGAAGTTCAGCCTCTCGATGGCCGCCATCACCCTCTCGGCGGTCTCCGGCCGCACCTTCGCGGAGCCATTCATGGCCCGCGACACGGTAGCAGTCGAGACCCCGGCGAGCTTGGCAACCTCTTTGATATTCATCGGGTAAGGGCGGAACCATGGAATCCAGCCTCATCCGCGGATGGCTTGGACAGGCTGCATTCAGCCTCCATTATAGGGAGATACGCTGCGAACAACAGGTGCAAGTCCTTTTTTTTATGAAGGGAGTGGCCGCCGCGGCACATCCCGATCCGGCCTAGATGGCTCCCGGGCACGCACTCTTTGGCACGGCACCCGTCGGCTTAATCAAACACCGGGGTAAGAAGCTTGACGAGCTGTTCCGGTTCCACCAGGAATGCATCGTGTCCATGGACAGAGGCCATCTCCCGATAGTCGCATCGAGCGCCGGCGGCCTTGATGATGGCTGCCAGTGAACGGACATCCTCGGGAGGAAACAGCCAATCGGTGGAGATTCCCACCAGGGTCAGATGAGCCGTGATCCGGCTGTAGGCTTCATACGGAGTCACATGGGCGCGAATGGGATCGAAGATGTCCATCGTCCGAGTGAGTGAGATATAGGAGTTGGCATCAAAGCGGGTGATGAACTTTTCTCCCTGGAAGTCGAGATAACCGGCGATATCAAAGCGGCCGTTCTGCCCCGCCGATGTCGAGATCCAGGGGTTTTCATTGCCATTCCGGTTCGGCTTGCGATTGAAACGCTGCTCAAAAAGGGGCACAGACTTGTAACTGATGATTCCCAGGGAACGGGCCAGCGCCAACCCTCCTCTCGGCGGCCGGTCCGGGGTGTAGTAACCGCTCTTCCAGTCCGGATCGAGCATGATGGCCTGACGCTGCAGATGGTTCAGGCCCAGCCCCATGGCGCCCAGCGGCGCTACGCCAATGCTGATCGCTCGCGCTACCCGGTCCGGAAACTGAATCGCCCACTCCAGCACCTGCATGCCGCCAATGGAAGCTCCAATGACCAGCTTCAAGCGGTGGATACCGAGAAAATCGATGAGCTTGACCTGAGCCCGGACGATGTCCCGAATGTTGATCAGAGGAAACGTGGGCCCATAAACCTTGCCCGTCTCCGGATCGATGCTGGTGGGGCCCGTGGATCCGTAACAGGAGCCAAAGATGTTGATGCCGATCACACAGTCGCGTTCCAGGTCGAGCAGTCCGTTGGGCAGGAATAACTGCGGCCACCAGGTGGCGACCTCCGCCGAACCGGAGAGCGCATGACAGACCAGCACGGCTTGATCCCGAACCGCCCCACGTTGCCCATAAATCGCGTAGTGCAACGTGGGGCGAACCAGCACTTCGCCGCTCTCCAGAGAGAGGACTTCGTCAAGGACAAAGTCTCCCTCCTCAACCGGCGAAGGAATGAAAGAGACTGGTTCCGTGCTGCTCGTCATTCGGCTCCGTTGGCTGCGTAAATCGCTTGGTCCAGATCAGATAGGATATCGCGAATATCCTCGATTCCGATAGAGAGCCGAACCATCTCCGGCGTGACGCCGGTCGTCGCCTGCTCCTCGACGTTCAGCTGCGCATGCGTTGTCGAGGCGGGATGGATGACCAGTGACTTCGCGTCGCCGATGTTCGCGACATGCGAGAAGAGCTTCAGGGAGTCAATCAATCTTTTGCCTGCCTCGTAGCCGCTGCCTTGTCCCCGGCCTTTGATGCCAAAGGTGATCAGCGCGCCCTTGCCGTTCGGCATGTACCGCTGTGCGCGCTCATGGTGTTTGCTGGAGGGCAGACCCGGATAATTGACCCAGGCGACCCCAGGATGGCCCGCGAGGTGTTCGGCTACCGCCAGCGCGTTTTGGGAGTGTCTTTCCATGCGCAGGTGCAGCGTCTCCACACCCTGGAGAAGAAGAAAGGCGCTGAAGGGAGATAGCGCTGCGCCGGTGTCGCGCAGTCCCTGCACCCTGGCCTTGAGGATGAAGGCCAAAGGTCCGAATGCCTCCGCATAGGAGAGGCCATGATAGGAGGGATCCGGCGCAACAAACTCCCGGAAGCGGCCTGAGGCCTTCCAGTCAAATCTGCCCGCATCCACGATCACTCCGCCCAGCGTGGTTCCATGGCCACCGATGAACTTGGTGGCCGAGTGGATCACGATGTCCGCTCCCCACTCAATGGGCCGCACCAGGATCGGGGAGGCGGAGGTATTGTCAATGATGAGCGGCAGGCCGTGCTCATGCGCAATGCCGGCGAGCCTTTCGATATCCACCACCTCCAGTTTCGGATTCCCCAGAGTCTCGG
>JAJYZE010000326.1 GCA_021800195.1 Acidobacteriota bacterium | reverse complement strand
CTTGCAGTGGTCAAGCAATTCGAAGCCGCCGCGCAGCATGCAGGAGATGTTGGTGCATACCTGCACGTTGTACTTCCCCGCCGGCTGGGTGCGCAGCATGGAGTAGTAGCTGAGAACATTGCGGACGTCGAGTTCGAGCAAGTCAAGCCGTTCGGCGATCTCGCCGACCACGGCATCGGAGACGTAACCCACCTCATCCTGCGCGTAAAGCAGCATGGGGACCAGCGCGGAGCGCTTCACCGGGTAGATGGTTGCGAGCTTGTCAAAGCGAGCGGCTGTGGCGGGAGAAAAGATCGACTGAGAGATGGTGGCCATAAGGATCTTCCTGCGGCGGGATGGAGTGAGACAAATCTTGCAACCGCAACTACCAGATTACCGCGCTTCGGCCAGCATCTGGCGAGCAAACTGCTCCGCGGCCATGTCCATGGCGATGGAAGTTGCCGGTTCATGGTTCTTGCCCAATGTGACGGTTCCGTCCTCGTTCAGCATAAAAGGCGCCGCAGGCTCTCCGCTGTGTTGCATATCACGAAATGAAAATCGAAGCCAGCGGTCGTCGACGCGCAGGGTGATCTGGTCTGCGCTGACCTCGACAATGGCATGATGGGTGCTGTTGAGTCCGTGGGCTGCGGCATAACTGCGCAGCATAGAGGCCCAGGACGTCCAGAGTTCGGCTTGGAGGCGAGGGTTCAAGTGAGTCCGTGTGCGTGTGCGGTTGAAGGGGCTGGAGCTGCGTAAAGCGGTCGCGGCAGAAACAGCCCAACCGCGTTGGTTTTCTCGTCCTTCAGGGAGCGGAGCGGCCGGCGTTGAGGAGAACCCTCGTCGCCGTCTCTGCGTGGTCTCCGGCGACCGCTGTATCGAAGTTCCTAACGGTCAATGGCTCCCAGAACGATGTCGATCGAACCAATTACGGCGACCACGTCTGCAATCAGACGGCCTTTGCACATGGTCTCCAGAGCTTGCAGATTGGCGAAGTCGGCGTTGCGCATGTGTACCCGGTACGGTTTGGAGGTGCCATCGGAGACGACGTAGTAGTTCATCATGCCGTGCGGAGCCTCCACCGAACTGGTCGCCTCGCCGGCCGGGACCTGGAAGCCTTCCGTGACGATCTTGAAGTGATGGATCAAAGACTCCATCTGGGTCTTCATCTTCTCCCGATCGGGGAGGAGGATCTTGGGCGCATCGGCGTGGAGGGGCTGATGATGCAGCGTGGCCAGAAGGTCAAGAGCCTGGTGGCAGATGAGAGTGGACTCACGCATCTCCTGCATCCGGACCAGATAGCGAGCCCATACGTCGCAGCCGTTCGAGACGGGAATGTTGAACTTAAATCTTTCGTAGCTGGAGTAAGGCATATCGCGGCGCAGATCAAAGTCCACGCCAGAGGCGCGCAGGCTGGGGCCGGTCACGCCCAGAGCGATCGCATCCTCGGCCGAAAGATGGCCGACGTCTTTGAGCCGGCCTATCCAGATGGGGTTGGCGTTGAGCAGTCCCTCGTACTCGGAGATATGCTCCGGGAAGTCGTTGAGGAAAGAGCGAATCCGGTCATAGATGCCGGCGGGAGGCTCCAGCGCCACGCCTCCGATGCGGATATAGCTGCCCATCATCCGCTGTCCGCTTATGGCCTCGAAGATCCGCAGCAGATCCTCGCGTTCGCGGAAGCAGTAAAGAAAGACGGTGAGCGCTCCAATGTCCATGGCATGGGTGCCGAGCCAAACCAGGTGAGATTGAATGCGAGTGAGCTCATTGAGCAGAACACGCAGGACCTGCGCCCGTTCCGGAACTTCCAGGCCCAGCAACTTCTCCACCGCCAAAGCGTACGCCGTGTTGTTGGTCATCGGGCAGAGATAGTCGATTCGATCCGTCAGCGGCGTTACCTGGTTGTAAAACTTCGCTTCACAGGTCTTTTCAATGCCGGTGTGCAGATAGCCGATATCGGGAGCCAGAGAGACCACAGTCTCGCCATCTACCTCCAACACCAGCCGCAAGACTCCGTGGGTGGACGGATGCTGCGGGCCCATGTTGAGCACCATGGTCTGGGAGACCACGGGGTCAGAGCCATGCTGATGAGAGGCGGAGCCCTGGACGATGTCTTCGGCGTCGGGGACAAGGATCCCTTCGGCGGGGCGAATTCCGGCCAAGGTCGCGCCTGTTGTGTCTCCTGTTGCGTCTTGCATGCCGACTTCGGACGGAACAAAGCTGGTGGGACGGTCGTCCTCTTGCGTCTCCCGATCGAGAACGGGGTTATAACTCATTAGCGATATCCCTCCACGGGGTAATCCTTGCGCAATGGATGGCCGTTCCAGTTGTCAGGCAGCATGATGCGGGTGAGGTGGGGATGGCCGGCGAAGTGGATGCCGAACAGGTCGAAGACCTCCCGTTCGTAAAAGTTGGCTGAGGGCCACACGGACGTGATCGAGTCCATGTGCGGGTTGTCGCCCATCACCCTTGCCACAATGCGAATGCGCTCCTTTCGGCTATGGCTGAGGATGGAGTAACTGATCTGAAAGCGGGGAGCCGACGGAGTGTCGGTGGGATACCAATCGACGGCGGTCACGTCTTCCAGGAAGTTGTATCCGGCCGCCTTGATCGCTCGGACAGCATCCAGGATGGTTTGAGGAGCGACGCTCAGAGTCAGCTCCTGACGGTCCCACTTGGCGTCTATCAACAACTGCTCCAGAGTATGCACGGCCGGATGGCCGGCAAAGGCTTCCAGAATGGCCTGCTTGCCGAAGATGGCTGACGGCTCGGCAGTTGGGTTGGCCGAAGAAGAGGTCGAGGACGAGGAGGGATGATCAGCCATAGAGTCCTTCTGAATCGATTTGGAGGCGCTGACCGAGAGCGCCTGAGATGCAGTTTGAGGTCCGCTCCTAAAGGTCCGCTTTGTCGTTGGACCAATTGAGGATGCCCTTCTTCCAGACATAGAAGAGGCCCACCGCCACGAAGCTGAGGTAGACCAGCATCTCCCAGAAACCGAAGAAACGTGATCCTGTGGTCGCCGGCAGTTGGCGATAGATGACCGCCCAGGGAAGAACGAATACCGCCTCCACATCGAAGAGAATGAACAGCATGGCAACCATGTAGAACTTCACCGAGAAGCGCCCGCGCGCATCCCCGACGGGATCCATGCCGCATTCATAGGCGCTCAGCTTGGTGCGAGAGCGCTTGTGTGTCCCCAGGAAAAAGGACGCAGTCACCATGCCCGCAGCCATACCCAGGGCTACCAGGAGTTGGAGGGCAAGCGGAAGGTACTGCCATAGGTACGGGTTCGACGAATTCATGACTGACTTTAAGTGTAGGAGTGGCGCGGTCCAAGGGTCAAGAGAGCCCCGGGCGAGAGATGTATGCTTCAGAACAGCGAAGCGTACCAGGCGATAATCGGTGCCCCAAGAATCGCGGCGGCCAGCCCGCCGATGCAGAGAAATGTACCCAGCGGAAGACGGGTTGTTGCGCTGGCGCGATGCCGGGCGATTAGCGTAACTGCATATCCGGCGCAGAGAATCACTCCAAGGAAGACCGCAAAGGCCCCCAGCCAGAAACCGAGGAAAGCTGCCATCATGGCGGCCAGTTTGATGTCTCCCATGCCCAGGCCCTCACGGCCGCGCAACATCTTATAAGCGAACCGGATGAAGAGCAGGATCCCAGCCAGAAGGACCATTGCGAAGAGGCGGCCCAGAATCAGGTGCTCCGGGCCGGTCAGAACGATGTTGCCTTGATCCATCGCTCCTCCAACGCTGGTGAGAGGATCCGGGCCGTTCAGCAAAAGG